>NZ_JANQIH010000226.1 GCF_028282265.1 Allomuricauda sp. | reverse complement strand
ACTGCACCCGTGCTCCCCGCAGGATCAGAAACTCGATAAGTGGGGACCACACCCTTCTTCTATACGTTTGAGACCGGTGATGCCAATTCAGGACTTAATTTGTTGCCACGCCCAACCAATGAACAGGGTGTGGTCCCCACTTATCGAGTTTCTGATCCTGCGGGGAGCACGGATGCAGTAACCCGAATCCTACGACCGGAAAATGGTCCGTTTGGAGGATTTGAAGACTTCAAGTTTCAACCTCAACCAGAAATCATCGATTTCTCGGTATACAATAAGTTTACATTGGACGTGTACATTCCCTCAACCAATGATTTTTCAGGAAATCTGGAACCTTTGGTAGAATTGATATTACATGACAATGTCGATGGGAATTTCTTCCAAAGATGGACCATAGTTGCCGTCACTATAGACCCCTCCGATTTCGACTCTTGGGTCACCGTGGAGTTCGATGGAACCATGGCAATATCAGCGGCCGATGGAACTACGCTGCTCCCAGATAACAATACGTATGACAATTATACTTTGCGCTTTGGTGGTTTTGGCCATGTGGAGCAAGGTGAGTTTTTCATCCGGGACTTCGTGCCGGTAATGCAGTAAAAAATAATGATGAACAGTAAAGAAGATAAAGTATCCCCATAATTGGCCTACAAGGCAGATTAGAATACGATAAAATAGTTTTGAGTTAGTTAATTTTTCTTTGAGAATTAGGGAGAAGGTACAATTTCATATGCTTCTCCTTAATTTTTAGAACGCATGCCACGAGAAAATAATGTTCAGAGTACAAAAGAATACCATGATACTACATAGCGTAAAAAGGTTAGCCTGTTTTCTTTGTTGGGGGCTTTTGGTACAGTGTTCTTCCGACGGCTCCACTGAACCAATAGAACTTGAGGCATCCTGCTTTGACAATGTCCAAAATGGCGATGAGGAGGGCGTAGACTGCGGTGGAAGCTGTGCCAATCTATGTGAACCTCCCGAACCTGTTAGTATTCCAACCAGTGGATATACAACGCCTTCAGAATATTCCGGTTATACTTTGGTTTGGAACGATGAATTTGATGGAAACGGACTTGATACCGCCAAATGGAACTTTCATTTGGGTGATGGATGTCCCGGCCTTTGCAATTGGGGAAACAACGAAGAACAGTATTTCACCAATGAGCCCGATAACATTTATTTGGAGCAAGGCAACCTAATTATTACGGCAATTAATCAGTTTGTGTCTGGAAAGAACTATACATCATCAAGAATACATACGGATGATTCTTTTGAGTTTCAGTTTGGACGAGTGGATATCCGGGCTAGTATGCCGTCAGCTCGCGGTACTTGGGTAGCATTGTTCATGTTTAATAAAGAGTACACCATAGAAGATCCCGATGCTTTCTGGCCCAGTGGTGGAGAAATTGACATAATGGAATATCTGGGTGAAGATGTGGATAATATTTTGGGAACAGCACACTATGGAACAGATTTTCCAGCAAACCATTATTTTGACTCTGTTGACTTTTCATCATTGAATGGGGTTTCTTTCGATGAGGCATACTATGTTTTTTCCATTATATGGGAAGAGGATAGTATAACTTGGTTGGTTAATGATGTTCCTTACCATACTATATCTCCACAGACGACCGAAGGCAATGGACAGCCCTATCCATTTAATGATGCATTCTATTTCGTTTTTGCATTGTCCGTGGGAGGTAATTTGCCAAGTGCGTCCCCATCACCTTCAGATTTTCCTGATTCTGTGATTATTGATTATATCCGGGTTTTCCAAGAAGAATGAATCAACGGAAATGAAACCAAATATGTAAGTTTATAAAAGAATGCAATAAATAAAGTAGAAAGACCCTAAACGATAAACATAACCAGCTCAGATTGCATTTACCAATCTAAAGCAGATAACAACAGTAATGTACTTTATAGGATTAGATATAGGAAGTTCTTCGGTCAAGATAGCTCTTGTTGAGCAGGATACAGGAAAAAGCCTCGGAGTTGTGCATGAGCCTGAAGAGGAAATGTCCATGTATGCGCCCCAAAAGGGTTGGGCCGAACAAAAACCACAGGATTGGTGGACTTGTGTTTGCAAGGGCATCAAAAAAATCAAAAAGAGACATGACATTTCAAAAAACGACATCATCGGTATCGGAATTTCCTATCAAATGCATGGATTGGTCATTGTGGATACGCAAGGTGAGCCTTTACGTAAATCCATTATCTGGTGCGACAGTAGAGCGGTGGAAATAGGAAATAAGGCTTTCCAGCAAATAGGTGAAGATTACTGCCGAAATCACCTGTTGAACGCTCCGGGAAACTTCACCCTTTCCAAACTAAAGTGGGTACAGGAAAATGAACCGGAAACCTTCGCTAAAATCCACAAATTCATGTTGCCTGGTGATTACATCGCGTTTTGTTTTTCAGGGGTTATCAACACAACAATTTCAGGTCTTTCGGAAGGAATTTTATGGGATTTTAAAGACAAAAAAATGGCCTCCCCTGTGTTGGATTACTTCCAAATTGACAGTGCCCTCATTCCCGAAATTGTAGAAACCTTCTCACAACAGTCGACTGTCTCAAAAAAAGGTGCTATGGAAAGCGGATTATTGGAAGGAACCCCAATTCTCTACCGTGCGGGAGATCAACCCAACAATGCGCTTTCCCTCAATGTCCTCAATCCTGGGGAAGTAGCTGCAACGGGTGGAACCTCTGGTGTTGTGTATGCGGTGACAGACAGTCTTTTGGTAAAAGAATATCAAAGGGTAAACAATTTTGCACATGTGAACTATGGAAACAATGGCACACAAAACATTGGGAAGCTGCTCTGCATCAATGGAGCCGGTATTCAATATCGGTGGTTGATGAACAATCTTTCCGTAGCGTCTTATGAAGAAATGAATCAATTGGCTGCAAATGTAGAAGTGGGATCGGATGGGGTCTGCTTGATTCCATTTGGGAACGGCGCCGAACGAATGCTGTTGAACCATGATGTGGGGACCCGTCTGGTCAACTTGAATTTGAACAGACATTCCAAAGCACACGTCTGTAGAGCAGCCTTGGAAGGCATAGCCTTTTCGTTTGTCTTCGGTATTGAGATTATGAAAAGAGACGGTATTCAAACTAAGTGCATCCGTGCCGGAAATGACAATCTGTTCCGATCCGAAATATTTGCAAATACCATAGCTACATTGATTGGCAAAGAAATAGAAATCTATAACACCACTGGGGCCGTGGGCGCAGCAAGAGCATGTGTTTTAGAGGATGGCGATCACTCGATATTTGAATCGTACATGAAAAATGATCATGTCATGACATTTATGCCCTTTAAGGACAAAGTACCTTATGAAAAAGCATATCAGAATTGGAAAAAAGAACTCGAATTAATCATAGATAAATAATATTTAAAGATGGTACTCTTGGGAGAAAAGGAATTTTTTAAGGGAATAGATGAAATAAAATATGAGGGCAAGGATTCAGATAATCCAATGGCCTTTAAGTTTTACAATCCAGAACAAAAGGTGGCAGGCAAGACCATGCGGGAGCATTTCAAATTTGCAATGGCCTACTGGCACACCCTATGTGGAACGGGAGGTGATCCCTTTGGTCCAGGGACAAAACAATTTCCTTGGGCAAGTTCGTCAGATCCAATAAAAGCCGCAAAGGATAAAGCCGATGCCGCTTTCGAATTCGCTACCAAAATGGGTTTTGAATACTACTGTTTTCATGATTTTGATTTGGTGGATGAGGCCGAAACTTTGGCCGAATCAGAAAAACGAATCCACGATATAGTGGGTTATCTAAAGCAGAAACAAGCGGATTCTGGGGTCAAATTACTCTGGGGAACTGCCAATTGTTTTTCCAATCCACGGTATATGAACGGAGCAGCTTCCAATCCAGATTTTAACGTAGTGGCCCATGCTGGGGCACAGGTAAAAATCGCTTTGGACGCCACCATAGCACTTGGTGGAGAAAACTATGTGTTTTGGGGCGGTCGTGAGGGCTATATGTCGCTTTTGAACACCAATATGAAATTGGAGCAGGACAATATTGGTCGATTTTTGAATATGGCCAAAGACTATGCCAGAAGCCAGGGTTTCAAGGGAACCTTCTTCATTGAGCCTAAACCGATGGAACCTTCAAAGCACCAATACGATTTTGATGCAGCCACCAGTATTAACTCAATTCGTGAGTATGGCTTAGAAAATGATTTCAAGCTGAACATCGAGGTAAACCATGCAACCTTGGCACAACACACTTTCCAACACGAGTTACAGGTAGCGGCAAATGCTGGTATGTTGGGCAGCATAGATGCAAACCGTGGTGATTATCAAAATGGATGGGACACGGACCAGTTTCCAAATAATGTTTTGGAAACAGCGGAGGGCATGCTGGTGTTTTTAAAAGCCGGTGGCCTACAAGGTGGAGGAATCAATTTCGACGCAAAGACCCGGAGAAATTCGACCGATTTAGAGGATATTTTCTTAGCCCATATAGGGGGGGCAGACACTTTTGCCAGAGGACTCTTGGTTGCTGATTCGGTAATGAACAATTCAAATTACGAGCAATTGTTAGGTGAGCGTTATGCCTCCTTCGCTTCTGGCAAGGGGCTTGATTTTGTTCGTGGTTCTCTTTCGTTGGGTGATTTGTATGACATCGCCAAAATAAATGGCGAGCCAACACAAATTAGTGGCAAACAAGAACTGTATGAGAACATTCTAAATCAACATATATAGTACATGTTGTCAATCTTGGAAACGACAGATTGGTAGAATCTAGGTTCCCATTTGAACGTGAAGAACGACCAAAGCCTATCCTTAATGGATAATGGGCTTTCCCTTCAAGGGATGGCAGGGGCTTTAGCGTACGTTACCGGATAACATTCCAACTATGAAAGACTCTTCTAAAAAAACTTGGTTTTTAGCATTGGTGGTTTCCTTGGGCGGTTTCCTTTATGGATTTGATGCTGCAATTATTTCAGGGGTAATGAATTTTGTGACACCCGAATTCAACCTGAATACCGTACAGCAAGGTTGGGTGCCAAGCTCACCCTTGTTTGCTGCCATGTTTGCCATGCTTATCTCAGGACGAATAAGTGATGTGGTCGGGCGTAAGAAAATGTTGTTGGTCGTAGCCTTTCTTTATGCACTATCAGCTATCATGTCAGCTTATGCTATTGGCTATCATATGCTTTGGATTGCTCGAATGATTGGTGGTGTTGCATTTGGAGTGGCACTCATTATTGCCCCCGTTTATATCGCTGAAGTATCCACTGCCAAGTCAAGGGGAAAATTGGTTTCCATACAGCAATTGAACATTGTACTGGGCTTTTTTGCCGCTTTTTTGAGTAACTATTATTTTAACGAGGTCTATGCTTCCGGTACAAGTTCCTTTCTGACCAAAGAAAATGTGTGGCGGTGGATGTTGGGTGTGGAGTTCATTCCCGCAATTTCTTATTTCTTCCTACTGTTTTTTATCCCGAAGA
>NZ_JANQIH010000216.1 GCF_028282265.1 Allomuricauda sp. | reverse complement strand
ACACCAAAATCGTTAATGTAATCGGTCAACCATTTAATAATGTAAAATCGGGGTGCGCGAGGATACCCGGTACGTTCAAAAAATAACTGTAGTTCATCCAACTCCTGACTTAGTCGACCCTCTTCTTTCCACTTGGCTAGCAACGCATCGGGAAGTTCAACGGGATCATTGGATTCAGTTAAAATATCTGGAAGGTTTTTGACCAAAGTACATGCAGTGGTGTTTTCATAGGTAGTGAATTCGCATTGTGGTTCGGTCCTGACCCATTGAGACGGCCAAGCCGGGTCCATTTCGGTCACAGGTCCGGTATGGTTCAGCACAACATCCAACAAAACTCTTATCCCTTTGGAGTGAGCTGTTTTTACTAGTTTCTCTAAATCTTTTCGTGTACCAAAATTAGGGTCGATAGCCGTCCAATCTTTGGCCCAATACCCATGATAACCATATGTATTCCCTGTTCCTTCGTTTGTGGCATCGTGAATTTGCTCTACTATGGGCGTGAACCAAATGGCATTTATGCCAAGATCGGTAAAGTAACCCTCTTCAATTTTTTGTATAATCCCTGGTAAGTCCCCTCCTTCAAAACCTCGCAGAACCCCAGTTTCCTTTGTCCTTTCGAAGTTTACATCATTTTCAGGATTCCCATTGTTAAATCTATCCGTCAACAAAAAATAAATGTTGGCGCCTTCCCAAACAAAGGGTGCTTTTTTTTCTTCTTTGACTTCCGTTATTACCTGATTCTCTTTTTGGGGCGTTTTCGGTTCTTTACAACCAAAAAGAAAGGAAAGAATGGACATAACAGTAAGCAGTTTTTTCATTTAGTTGGGATTTTGCCTAAAACTATAAAATGAAAGGCGAAATAGAAAATTTATTTGGACGCAAGGAATTCGGTATGGCAACCGACAGCAGACTTACTTTCTATTCAAAACCCTGTACTCCTCATAACAACTGGAAATGGCATCCAATATTTGGAGGTCGTTGGCGGTTCGGATAAACGACCTGGAATAGTTACAATTGCTGAGAATATCGTCTATATCCATTTTGTCCAATTGAAGAAGCTCGGTTAGGGTTTCACGGTCGAATTTCGATGCCAGAAGATTTCTAATATCCTCGTCCTCTTTCATCTGCCTAAGCTTTCGCATTTGCTTTGGTTTTTTCCCAAAGAGATTTCGTAGGAGGTCGGCCGGATTTAAAATGGCTCCCAATACCTTTGTTACGGCACTCGGATTCTTGCTTCCTGCCTCATAACTTTTGGAAAGCCCCGAGATGCTGTATTGATAGGCATTGTTGATAGGCAGATTTTTCACATCAATCTCAAGATAACCTGTCAATTGATAGGGTCTTACGATGACTTCTTCGAGGGCGTAGGCCAATTCTGTCAAGGCAATTTCGGTGTCCTCAAACTTGAACATATCGTTGGTCACCCTAACTTTTTGCGACTTGAAACCCAAAAAGGATAAATACAGTGTATCGTTTACTGCTGCCGGTATGGTAAACTTTCCCTTTTGATTGGTAATGGTTCCCACAACCTTGTTGAGATTAATTACATGCACACTTTCCATGGGAAAGCTACTTTGTGCATTGACAACCGTAGCGGTAATCTCACCATCCATAACAGTTCCATCTCCATCTTGTGAAAAACCAGCAAAAGAGATAAGGATAAGTAGTAAGGGTAAAATTCTATTCATGCAATCAACCTGACCGTAAAAATACTAAACAAAGAAATATTTATTGGAGTGTTGATGCCTTTAATATAGAATTAACTAATAAAAACCAGGTCGTTTCTTACCGCCTTTTCTGCCTTTGTTCTCCTTTCTCCCTTTTTTAAAGGATTGACCATCACCTCCTTTACGATGTCCACGTTTTCTATCCCTTTTCCGATTACCTCTTCCTGAACCGCCTGGTTTTGTTGATACTTCAACATTGATGAAGCGCCCCTTGACCTTAAAATCAGTGAAGGTTTGTAGTATGAAGTCGGTTAGGGAGGCGTCAGAATTGAAAAAAGAAAAACTCCCTTTGGTATCAACATTAAAAATGTCCTCTTTTTCAAGGTTAAGCGTATCCCTCAAAAAGTCTTTTAGGCTCATCCAGTCGTAACCGTCCCTTTCCCCGATATTGATGAAATAGCGCACCGACCCAGAGTTCCCTTCTTTTTTACCACTTCGTTCCCGACTGCTTTCCTCAGTGTTAAGGTCTTTAGTTTTGCTGTAATACTTATAAAAACGGGTAAACTCGACGGAAACTATCTTTTTGATGAGTTCTTCCCTATCCAATCCTTCTAGCACATCATTTATGGCAGGAAGGTAGTTGTCGATTTCTTCATTTACCTCGGTGTCCTTGATACGGTTGGCCAGATGGTATAATTGAATTTCGCAGATTTCAATCCCAGTAGGAATCTTTTTGGCGACAAAATCTTGCTGAATTTTCTTTTCAATGGCCTTTATTTTCCGCAGTTCTGAACGGGTAACGATGACCATTGAGATACCTGACTTGCCTGCTCTTCCGGTTCGACCACTGCGGTGCGTATAGGTCTCTATCTCATCGGGCAGCTGATAATTAATAACATGGGTGATATCATCCACATCGATTCCTCTTGCGGCAACATCAGTGGCCACAAGCATCTGTACCTGTTTCTTCCGAAAGGCGTTCATGACCAAATCCCTCTGGTTTTGGCTTAAGTCCCCATGCAGTGCACCGGCATTGTATCCGTCCTCAATCAAACGTTCTGCTACCTTTTGCGTGTCTCGTTTGGTTCTACAAAAGATTACTGAAAAAATTCCGGGGTTGGCGTCTGCCAATCTTTTAAGGGCTGAGTATCGGTCACGACCCCCAACAACATAATACTCATGCTGAACTGTTACGGCTCCCGCATTTTTAGTCCCCACGGTAATTTCTTTGGGCTTATGCATGAACTTTTTCGCGATGGATGCCACCTCCTTGGGCATAGTCGCCGAAAAAAGCCAGGTAAACTTATCTTGGGGAGTGTTGGACAAAATATCCTTGATATCCTCATAAAAGCCCATATTCAACATTTCGTCGGCCTCATCTAAAACACAATAGTCGATTTTGGAAATATCCACCATTCCGCGGCCAATCATGTCCTTCATCCGGCCGGGAGTGGCAACTACAATTTGTGCACCTCTCTTTATTTGTCTGGCCTGTTCTGTATTCTATTTTTGTTCCTGTTGTTACTGGCGTTGTTACTGTGGCTTGGTACACTATAC
>NZ_JANQIH010000166.1 GCF_028282265.1 Allomuricauda sp. | reverse complement strand
TTTTCGACCGCTTCATGGTCGAAGAACAGTTTGGATGGCGGGTAGCAGAACAGGCACCTCAAGCACTCCGTATTCTAAATACTGACGATTTACATTCCCTAAGAAAAGTGCGTGAAGCCTGCCATAAAAAAGGGGAGGAGTTCACTTTGGAAAAATGGCTGGGCGAGGATATCACCAAACGCGAAATTGCAAGCGTCTACCGCAGTGACCTTTCCTTATTGGTATCCACTTTTGAAATGGAATTGTTACACGGCGAACTGAAACTCCCTAACGAAATTCTGATGCATTTGCCTTTTCTATTGAATGAAATCACAGAAGAAAAGGTACAAGGATGGCCTTTTTTTGAGCAACGCACCGGATTTATCACCTATGGTAATGGGAAACATGCGCCCAATGTGGATTCCATTAAGTATTTGAAGGAAACGGTTTGGCCATTGATACGCAAAGAACTTCCAAAAGCTACACTAAAAGTATTCGGAGCGTATCTTCCTCAACAGGTGCTTCAGATGCACGACCCTAAACAAGGATTTCTCATCGAAGGTTGGATCGAGGATTTGGATTCCGAAATTCAAAAAGCCCGAGTTTGTTTGGCTCCACTTCGATTCGGCGCCGGAATCAAAGGAAAACTGGCCCAAGCGATGCAAAACGGAACCCCAAACGTCACTTCTAAAATAGGAGTGGAGGGAATGCATCAAAATATGGATTGGCCTGGTCAAGTTGCTGATGGCTCAAACAATTTCGCACAAGCTGCTATCACGTTGCATAATAACTACGATTCTTGGCAAGCTGCACAGGCAAAAGGCGTCAGCTTGGTACGTGAGCTGTACGCCAAAGTACCTCTGCAAAGGCAACTGCAATCCAGACTTGAAGATTTGTTTGGAAATCTGGCCCAACATCGTTCGCAAAATTTCATAGGCTCCCTTTTACAACATCAAACCCTGGCGAGTACCAAGTTTATGGGCAAGTGGATTGAGGAAAAAAACAGGAAATAAGAAATTGTACTCTTATTTCCTGTCCTATCTTACTAATCACGACTTCCTGTGGTTTCCGCTGGGGATGAATTCTGGATAACTTCCAAATCTGCTGGTGTTAGTTCAATAATGAATGCAACCAAGTTCTCTTCAAGGCGGTGCACTTTTCGAGTGCCTGGAATCGTCACGATTTCATCATTTTGACTCAATATCCATGCAAGGGCTACTTGGGCTTTGGTGACACCCTTGCTTTTGGCTATTTGTTCAATGACTTCTACAAACTTTAAATTCTCATGGATTGCTTCGTCGGTAAAACGTGGGTTGCCCAATCGAAAATCTCCTTCCTCCAAGTCAGCCCGACTTTTAATCGCTCCGGTCAGGAAACCTCTTCCCAATGGGCTATAGGCCACAAAGGTGATACCCAATTCTTTGCAAACCTCAAAAATTTCTTGTTCAGGTTCGCGACTCCACAAGGAATATTCGGTTTGCAAGGCCGTGATTGGATGGACCGCATGCGCCCTACGAAGGGTTTCAGCATCTACTTCGGAGAGACCTATGCTTTTTATTTTCCCCTCTTTGACCAAATCACTCATGGTACCAACGATTTCCTCAATTTCCACTTCAGGGTCTTTACGGTGCATATAGTACAAATCAATAGATTCGACACCCAAGTTTTGAAGGCTTTGGTCACAGGATTGTTTGATGTATTCCGGTTTACCATTGACCCCAAGAAACTCACCGTTAGGTCCTCTCATTATGGCAAACTTCGTTGCCAAGACGAGGTTATCCCATCGCCCTTTGAATGCTTTGCCTAATAGTTGTTCATTAGCTCCGGAGCCATACATATCTGCAGTGTCAAAAAAGTTCACCCCTAAATCGATGGCCTTATGTAAGGTGTTGATGGATTCATTCTCATTAAAAGACCCATAGAATTCTGACATGCCCATACAACCAAGACCGATTCGGTTAATGTTAAATGTGCTATGTCCTAATGTTGTTGTTTGCTTCATTGTGATTGATTTTAGAACGTTTTATTGCAAAGTTGGCCCATCAAAAACGAAATAATACAACCTTAATCAAACAGGAAGTAACCTATTTCAAAGATTGTCTACACTTTCTTGAATTTTCGGAAGGAACTTGGGGAAAGCTTGGTTTGTTTTTTGAAAAACCGGCTGAAATGCGTGGGTTCGCTAAAACCCAATTTATACGCAATTTCCTTAGAAGAGTGGGAGGTATTCATTAAAAGTGTTTTGGCCACTGAAAGTGTTCGTTTGGAAATCCAATCATTGACCGTTCTACCCGTTTTGCTTTTTATTACGGAATTCAGATAATTGGGATGCAAATTCATTTTCTGGGCAAAATAACGCACTTGCAGTTTCACATCGTTTTGATCGCTTCTTAGAAGTTTTTTATACTCTGTTTCCAAAAGCCTTTTAAATGACTTAACGATTTGAGAGTCGCGATTGCCTTCTTTTATGGGATCGTAGCTTGACCAAAATCGTTCCTTTATTTTAAGTAGCAACACCGTAAAAAGGTTTCCCAGAATTTTGTCCTTATATTCCGATTCCTTGTGAAACTCCTTCAAAATCTGATCGTACAAAGCTTCAAACTCCTCAAAATCTTCTTGTGACAGTTTTTTGGGTGGAACTATTTCGGCCAATAGAAATGGAAATTCCCCATAAATCTCAGGATGGACATTTTCCCTTAGGAACTTTTCAGATAGGGCTATGATAAAAGCATCACTTGATTCATGCAGTTCATAGGATTTGAGGTGTCCCGGATTGGTAAAATAAATCGTACCGGAATCAAATGGAAATTTGTGGTCATCAAGACAGTAAAATCCAGAACCTTCTTTTGTGAGAATGAATGAAAAATAATCCGCCCGTAGAACTGGAGATTTAAAGGGTATTTCAGGGTGGATATGGGGTACGGAAAGAATGGAAAAGTCGATTTCTTCCTCAACTTGTAAGCCAAGTGTGTTGTACAAATCTGATATGCAATGACGTAAGACTACTTCCATTTAACAGTGTTTTCCCAATTAAAGGTCGTTGAATAAAAATATCAATAAAAACCCAGTACAATTAAATTAAAGTGCATTTAGTATTACTTTTAAATCGGTTTGAAAAGTAATTCATATGAGACCTGTAAAATGGAAAGGTGTTTATCCCGCCGTTACCACAAAGTTCAAATCCAATGGAGATTTGGATATCCCTGCTTTTTTGAAAAATATCCAATTCCAGGCAGACGCTGGTATTGATGGGGTGGTCATCGGTGGTTCTTTGGGCGAAAGCAGTACCATTACGCACCAAGAGCGTTTGGATTTGGCAAAGGCTACCTTAAATGATTTTGGGGACAAAATCGATGTCATCCTGAATATTGCCGAAGGTGCAACCCGTGCGGCCATCGATTTAGTGAAAAAAGCAGAGGCTATTGGTGTTCATGGGTTTATGGTCTTGCCTCCCATGATGTACAAACCGACCGACCAAGAGGTTGCCAATTACTTTAAGGAGATTGCGACAAGTACTTCCCTTCCCATTATGTTGTACAACAATCCGGTTGACTATAAAATTGAGGTGACCCTTGAAATTTTGGAGCAGCTGGCTGAATTTGACAATATCCAAGCCATTAAGGAAAGTACCCGCGATATTTCAAACGTTACCCGCATGAAAAACCGATTTGGCGACCGTTTTAAGATTCTTTGTGGGGTAGATACCCTAGCCATGGAGGAATTGCTGATGGGAGCCGATGGATGGGTGGCCGGTTTGGTCGACGCTTTTCCTGCGGAAACCGTTGCAATATATAGGCTGACCAAGGCGGGAAGAATTGATGAAGCGCTACAGATTTACCGTTGGTTCCTTCCTATTTTAGAGCTGGATATCAATCCCCAATTGGTGCAAAACATCAAATTGGCCGAAGTCATGACCGGAATCGGAACAGAACACGTTAGAGCGCCACGCCATATTTTGGTAGGCGCAGAAAGGGAGCGGGTTATCGGTATCTTGGAAAAGGGAATCGCTTCACGACCCACATTACCCGATTATTTGAATATTGATACAGCTTCATTCTAAATAAACCAACAACAATGACTAAAGACAAGAGATTGGTTTTACAATCCATCAATCCCGCTACGCGAGAGGTTTTACCAGAAACCTATCCCATTGCTACGGAAGCTGAAATTGATGTTGCAGCCAATATAGCCTATGAAGCATGGAAGACCTATAAGAATATTTCTGGCAAAGAGAAAGCCCTCTTTTTAAGAACCATTGCTGATAAAATCGAAGCCTTGGGAGATACCTTGGTACAGCGTGCGATGGCTGAAACGGGATTGCCCGAAGGAAGAATTACAGGAGAACGCGGACGTACCTGCAACCAACTCCGCCTTTTTGCTGATTTAGTGGAAGAGGGAAGCTGGGTCAATGCGGTGATTGACGAGGCAATGCCAGACCGTCAACCCTTGCCCAGGGTGGATATTCGTAAAATGTCGGTTGCCTTGGGTCCGGTTGCGGTTTTTACGGCAAGCAACTTTCCATTGGCTTTTTCCACTGCGGGAGGTGATACTGCTTCGGCTCTGGCTGCGGGTTGTCCTGTTATTGTAAAAGCACATCCATCCCATTTGGGAACCAATGCTTTGGTGGCAGGAGCCATTAGTTCTGCAGTACAGAAGTGTAATCTCCCTAAAGGAGTTTTTGCATCCATTCAAGGGGGTATTGAAACCGGTCAGCAGTTGGTCAAGCATCCTTTGATAAAAGCTGTTGGATTTACGGGATCTTATAAAGGCGGAAAAGCCCTTTTTGATTTGGCGAACAGCCGACCCGAACCGATTCCGGTTTATGCCGAAATGGGCAGTAACAACCCGATTTTCATCTTACCCGAAAAACTAATAGCAGAGTCTGCTGAGCTAGCCCAAACTATTGCAGGTTCCGTTAATTTGGGTGCTGGACAGTTTTGTACCAATCCTGGGATTTTGGTTTTGCAGAACAGTACAGCCACTACATCATTTTTAGAGCATTTGAAAGCGGCCTTTGCTGAACTTCTGTCGGAGACCATGCTGAACGAAGGCATCTTCAAGGCCTATAATCATGGCAAAAGACATTGTGTCGACACGGGAGGTGTTTCCCGATTATTTGAAGGCGCTTTGGATGACAACTCTTGGAAGGGAGCACCAGCAGTGGCTACAGTTTCGGCAGCTGATTTTTTACGCAATAAAAATTTGCAGGAAGAGGTATTCGGACCCTTCACCTTAGCGGTCCTTTGCGAGGGTGACACAGAAATCATGAAGGTAGCAGAGAATCTACAGGGGCAGTTGACCGCAACCATAATGGCCACACCGAAAGAGTTGGAAAATGCTTCAGACCTGGTGGACGTCTTGACCCAAAAAGCCGGACGTGTCATTTATAACGGTGTACCTACGGGGGTTGAAGTTGGTTTCGCCATGCATCATGGTGGACCTTATCCTGCAACTTCAAATTCTCTATTTACTTCGGTAGGAACGGATGCCATTCAACGCTTTGCACGTCCAGTTTCTTTTCAAAACATGCCATCAGTGCTTTTACCCGATGCCTTAAAACCAAACAATCCCTTACAAATTTGGCGTACGGTTAATGGGGAAAAGGTGAAAAAATAAGGTAGATTTTCTGAGGAGAGTGAATCAAGAGAAAAAGAAAGGTTTCGTTATCGTATAAGCTAAGGACCGTTTTAATGGTTTTTAGTGACCTATAACGAAGTTCATTGAATTTTCTTCCAAGAACAATGCATTTCCCTTTCCGTTATTGTGATTTTATCAACACTTCGACTACGCTCAGTGTGACATTTATGTGGGGTTGGGAAGATTGCACTTCGACAAGCTCAGTGTGACAGTCGTGTGGGGAAATGTAGATTGCACTTCGACAAGCTCAGTGTGACAGTTAAATTTTTGGGTTCTTTGTCATGCTGAGCCTGTCGAAGTATGCCTTCTTAACTGCTACTCAATATAGAAATCCTACCGCTTCTTAGGTATCCCTTCCTTTTCCATAAGTTCAAGCCCATAGTTTCGTATGGTTTCAATAATGGGTATGGCTGTTCGTCCTTTTTCGGTAATGGAGTACTCTACTTTTGGCGGAACGACAGGATATACTTTTCTGTGGATAAACCCCTCGGCCTCCAACTGTCGCAATTGTGTGGTAAGCATTTTGTCAGTAATATGGGGGATATCCTTTTTCAATTCGCTAAAACGAAAAATCCTTTCCTTCAATCTCCAGAGAATGGGCATCTTCCATGTCCCTCCAATTCTGTCCATCGCAAACTCGACAGGGTTGTAATACACTTTGTTGTTGTAGATAAAATCCGGCATAACTTGTTGGTTTACAATTTACTTTCTAAAAAGTAAGTACATATCCTTTTAGTAAGTATACAAACAACTGAAAGTTAATTAAATAAATTTACTATCAAAACGAGAAAATAATGGAAACCAGTTTAAAAGAGATAAATACATACGTCCATTCCCATGGCATGCCCTACAAAGGAAAAATAATAATGGTGGCGAGTAGCCCTGCCATATCAAAACAAACAGGATGGCCCATAGGGTTTTGGGCTTCGGAGTTAACACATCCGCTTCATGTTTTTCAAGAAGCAGGATATGAGGTTGAACTGGCTTCAACGGAAGGGGGGAAGATAACAATGGACAGCTATTCCAATCCGACCGATGAAAGTGGTTATTCGGCCCATGACGTCATTTCATTGGGTTATATGCAGTTGGATTGGTTCAATCAAATGCTGGAAAACACGATGAAGCTCACAGATGTCAATACTAAGGAGTATGATGCAATCTTTTTGGTTGGCGGTCAAGGCCCAATGTACACCTTTAAAGGCAATAATGACCTACAAGGTCTTTTTGCGATGTTCTATGAGTCTGGAAAACCAAGTGCGGCCGTTTGTCATTCAACGACCCTGTTACTGGAAGCACAAAAATCGGATGGAAAACTTATTGTTGATGGCAAAACCTGGACGGGATTTGCCAATGCTGAAGAAGAATATGCCGATAAAGCTGTAGGACAAAAAATTCAACCCTACTGGATTGAGGAAGAGGCTCGTAAGTTGCAAAATACGTATTTTAAGGTAGCCGCACCATTTAGTTCGTATGCCATTGCCGATGGAAATCTCATTACAGGACAACAGCAGAATTCCGGTGCGGCAGCGGCAAGGTTGGTTGTTGAAAAATTATCGAGGGAACTATGAAATTGGCATTTATCGGTATTGGCAATGTAGGATTTGCATTGGCCAATAATCTTCAGAAGAAAGGTCATCAAATCATTATTGCCCATAATGATGCAGATAGTAAAAGTGTAAAAACGGCTAGGGCCCGTAATGCTTCCTTCGAAGTACGTCCCGTACAAGAGGCCATAAACGAATCTGAAGTGGTTTTCTTGGCTACCCCTTTTAATGCAAACGAGGAAGTCTTGAAACCCTTGGATTTTGCCGACAAGGTGTTGGTAGATTGCACAAACCCTGTAGGGCCCGGTATATCCCATGGTTTGGAGAGTAAAATTTCTGGAGCGGAAATGGTGCAGGAATGGGCAAAAAATGCCAAAGTGGTAAAAGCATATACGATTTACGGTTTTGAGAATTTTGAAAATTCTTTATTCCCAAAATACAATGTAAAACCTGTAATGATGATTGCTGGAAATCATCTGTCAGCCAAGGAACAAATTAGAGGACTCAATACAGATTTGGGATTTGACACCTTGGATGTTGGTGATTTGCTCCAATCACTTCATTTAGAACATATGACCTTACTCTGGGTTAGAATGGTACGTGCAAACGGACATCACCCAAATTTCACTTGGGCTTATTTAGAAAGGTAGTCTTAACGCAGATTTTTTTAAACCATTGTTTCATCTAAGGCTTTAGAAATGAAACGAGGTTCAATGAGCTTTCTTCCAACATCGATGTATTAGCCTTTTCCGTCTCTATTTATTGTTACTATAATTTCTTAGGATCTCATCCTTGACGTTTTGTAGAAAATCTTCATTAACCAAAAAATCAGTTTCGAAGGTTTCAAAATCCTTTTCGGAAACTCCACCTTGTACAGCGGATTTTTTCCATTGATTTAAAGTCAGTGTTTCTGTGGTGGAAACTTTTAGTAGGGATTGCAGGGTTAAATTCGTTTTGTCTCTACCGAATCTATCCTCAAAGCATTTCAAAATGAATGGCCCCACGATATATCGGTACTTTTCATTGATATCACTTCGTTTTTCCACATGGGCCAAAGGGACAAAACTGTCATCCTTTATATATTTCAATTGCCCTAACAGAACTTGTTTTAGGAAATCCATACCACATAAATCCTCGGCTATGTTGTACGATAAATATTCAGCAAACGACTCTAGCCAAAACCAACCCAGTTTTCCTGACATTACGTTGTTTCCAAAGTAATTATGCGCGAATTCATGTCCAAAATATCGGTTGATATCATTTGAAAAACCTCCCTTTTCATTTAGTATTTTATTAAAATCCAATCCGGTAAATGCGAACGTTGGGTATGTATTAAAGCCCCAACTACTTCCTTTTGGACGTTTGTTGACCGCCCTGTGGTTAATCAGGTAAATATTATCAGTAAATTTTAGTTTCAGATTTTTGGATAGACTTGATTTTATGATTTCAATGTTATCAAATACTTTTTTTGAGGTCTCCTTTGAAACATTGGTATTGATAATATAATCACCATTACTCTCAACAAAATCATAACTTCCCGCAAAGAGTAGCAGGGGATGGGCCTTTTTCGAAACAAAATGTAAATCTTCCCCTTTTTGAGGTTTTGTCCCATTTATGAAAACAGTATTTCCTCCAATAATATGAACCTCAAGTTCGTAACTATAGCTATTCAAAATCCTGTCAGTTTTTGCATTATAGATGACGGGGTACCATTTGGTTTGTTCAGTGGCTCTTAATGTTTCCCCATTGAAAGCGATTGCCCCTTTGTAATCAAACGGACCAAACTCATTTTGATATATCGGAAATGCACCTTTATAAGTCACATTAAATTCGTTGGGAATATGGGCAAGGGAATCCTGTACGAATGTATACTCAATAGCTTCACCGTTTATCTTACCACTATAAAAACCATCATATTGAATAAGTTCAGCATCGCTATTTTTAAAATATTTGATGTTCATTCCTTTGTTGATCCAAATGCGATAGTCAGTTAATTCTGGAATGTTCGATAATCGCAATTCACAACCTATGAGCCCCTTGTTCATATCGATGTCCACTTTACCCTTCATATGGATTTGGGCATTGAAGGATAAGGGCGCTAAAAGAACTGAAAGAAGAAAAACGAGTTGTAACATTTTGGTTTTCATGTGTATTGGTTTAGTCTTTTTTTGGAGACAACAGAAATTCAAAAAGGTTACAAGCATTTCAAGGAAAGTTAATAGCATCCACTTTTTATAGGAATCGACTCGCACCTTTTATGGTAAATCGGCCTTTTATCGCGGAGGTGACCGAAAGGCTATGTGGATGAGGAAAGTTCTCTTTGTACAATTCTCCTTGAAGGGGCGGTTATAAGTATTGACAGTAGATTTGCAGAAATGAGCTAAGGCCCCGGCAAACTAATTGGTAACAATGCAAACACATCTAAACCCGGTGTAATCGTTTGGGGTTTTTGCAAAGTCCTTCATTCGCCAGTTGTTTTCAAAAATAAATCCTGTTCGAGTCATTTCTGAAATTCTGTTGACTATGAAGAAGTCTTCATCTACATTGTTGTTCTTCATTTTAAAAGGGGATTTTTCATTGTTTTCAACAAAAAGGCCTAAATCGGAGAAATAATCAATTGCCATCAGATATTCTGTTTTTGTTGGTAATCGATACAGTAGCTGTGGTCTTTTAACCGGATTTTGATAGTCAGAATTTAAGTGATTAAGAAGTTTCACCATTTCAGTTCGCCATTTACAATATAGCTCTGCTTCTTGTCTGGAAATCTCCAACACGGGATTTTCCTTTAATCCGATTTTCGTATAATACCCTCGATTACCGAGATATCCTCTCAACTTTGTTTGGTCTATCAAAGGCGAGGGATATGTAATTTTAGTACTTATGCTCTTTTCCAAATTCTCTACAGAAAACCTGTAAGCCCCATTTTTTTGTATTGAATCCCTTTCATGGAACTGGGAATCTGGGTAGAGGCTATGGATAAATTCTAAATACATCAGATTAGAAACTGGTGTCCTATCTATGAATAAAGTGTCATTGATTTTCAAAGTCCCTGCAGGTGGTTCCGGTTCCAGAATTTCTTGTGATAGAGCTAAACCTTGACATGCTAAGAGGAAAATCAAAACCATTCTCATTGTAGAACACATAAATCTCTAAACTTTAATAAATTAAGGTGTTAATCTGCTTTATACACCAAGTCCTAAGGGAAATGAATCGGCTTTCAAAAAACTAAAAATACCATATTGCTTTTCTGTGACAAAATTCAAAATCCTTTACTTTGTAACCACTAAAAAAGCACCTATGAAATCACCCAGCTGGCAGACCGCCATCGAGTTTGAGGATATTACCTATAAAAAATGTGACGGGGTGGCCCGTATCGCCTTTAACCGTCCCGATGTGCGGAACGCCTTTCGGCCCAAGACCACCAGCGAACTCTATAAAGCGTTTTATGATGCCCAAGAAGATACGTCCATTGGTGTGGTTTTATTATCAGGCGAAGGCCCTTCCAGCAAAGATGGTAAATGGGCCTTTTGCAGCGGAGGTGATCAAAAGGCTAGGGGTCACCAAGGCTATGTGGGTGAGGATGGCTACCACCGCTTAAATATTTTAGAGGTACAACGCTTGATTCGTTTTATGCCCAAGGTGGTTATTGCCGTGGTTCCCGGATGGGCCGTGGGCGGAGGACACAGTCTGCACGTAGTCTGCGATATGACCTTGGCGAGCAAGGAACATGCCATCTTCAAACAGACCGATGCGGATGTGACCAGTTTTGATGGGGGGTATGGTTCGGCCTATTTGGCCAAAATGGTCGGACAGAAGAAAGCCCGTGAAATCTTCTTTTTAGGGCGAAACTATTCCGCTCAAGAAGCCTATGAGATGGGTATGGTAAACGCAGTTATCCCTCATGATGAATTGGAGTCCACAGCTTATCAATGGGCTCAAGAAGTGTTGGCAAAATCTCCAACCTCCATTAAAATGCTCAAGTTTGCTATGAACCTTACTGATGATGGTATGGTGGGCCAACAGGTGTTTGCGGGTGAGGCCACACGCTTGGCTTATATGACCGATGAAGCTAAAGAGGGAAGAAATGCCTTCTTGGAAAAACGGAAACCCAACTTCGGAAGGGATAAATGGATACCATAGTACTAGAAGGTCGTTTATACTTAACAGTTTACAGTTCTCAGAGAAATTTTATCGTGAGAGGAAATCCGTGAAATTCGTGTCCAACCAACATTCTAGAAGGGTCTTAAATCAAAAAGAGCCTTGCCACTTGGGTCAAGACTCTTTTACGAGAACACTATATGAAAATGAAAAAATTTACTTGTCTTAATCTTACAATGTAAATCTACGTCGAGAGTTCCCGTAAGCGAAAAATTTGTTGTGAAGAGGCATTTCCTTGTGGTTTGGGCCCGGTTTTATGTCATTTAGGGGTTTGAACCCACTGATTTTGTGACCTCAGAGAGAAACCGATTAGCGTCAAAATCGGGCTTTTCAGCGAGTCCGGTTCGTACGATGACCATATCTTTCGAAGGAATCATAAATACATACTGTCCTTGAAAACCGTTGCAAGAAAAGAGGTCCCGCGGGACATCTGGATATTTACCTTGCGAGTTCAACCAGTAATGTGCGCCGTATTCTCCTTCGGAATTTATTGTGGGTTGGATAATGTAATCTATCCAACTAGCATCAAAAATTTGTTCATCGCCCCATTGGCCCTTATCCAGATGTAATTGACCAAAACGTGCCCAGTCGCGTGTATTGGCCCATGCGTAGGAGGAAAGTACGTAGTTGCCGGTGACATCGGCTTCCAAAACCATGGAATACATCCCAATTTTATCAATTAGAGCTTCATAAGGGAAATCAAGATATTCTTGATGACCTCGGAACTGCTGCCTTAAGATTCCAGATAATAAATTGGTGGTGCCTGAAGAGTAATTCCAGATTTCGGTTGGTTTGGCTATGGCTTCCTTTTTCTTTTGGGAAAGCGTCATGTCATCCTCCAAAAAAAGCATTCGCGTCACATCCGAAATCTTTCCGTAATCTTCCTCCCATTCCAATCCGCTTTGCATTCGTAGAAGATGGTTCAACGTAATTTCACTTCGTTCATCATTCTTCCATTCCGGAATGGGAGCAGGCCAATCTGTTTCCAATTTGCCTTGATGTTGTAGAATTCCATAAAGTGCTCCTAAAATACTTTTCGTCATGGACCATCCCAAAACAGGGGTTTCTTTGGTGAAGCCGTCCAAATACCTTTCAGCAATCAAGTGTCCTTTGTATAGAATGACAACCGTGCGGGTTTTTTGGACATCAGGCCTATCAAAGGCAAGGTCCAGGGCACTGTTCAATCTGTTGTAGTCAATCTCAGGAAAAACGGTATCCTTTGGAGCTGCCTGTCCGTAGGGGTATGAAATAGTATCTGTGGGCCGCAGCCGTTTTGGTCTTAACTTGAACAAATCGTTTTCGAAACCATCTTTTACCAACACTGCTCCAAGACCTTCACGATATACTGCTTTACGGTCCATTAATCCATAGACGGATGCCGAAGCTGACTTTTCCTCTTGGTTTACCTCACATTCCGCTAATTCCACCATCGGCATTTTTGTGTCATTTTGCACAAGGGAAGCTTCAGACCTTCCCGCCAAAAACACTCCTGAAGCCATGTATTTAGAGGCATAGCCGCTGATAATGTTCAATTTTGGATAGTTGAGATAGACTGCTATGGCAATCACAATCAAAAGCAATAAGAGAATACGTTTGAAGAGTTTCATGGATGAAGATTTGTTGTAACTTATTGGCTAAATATAAACAATAAACGCATGTCGAACATAGGTTTGATCATTGAAGAAAGAAGTCGTGATATTGGGGATTTCCTAGTAGGGCGGTTGATACCATTCCGAAAGAAACGCATGATAGGCCCCTTCATATTTATTGACCATATGGGGCCTACACAATTGGGTCCAAAAAAATATATGGATGTGGACCAGCATCCCCATATTGGGCTTTCAACCTTGACCTTTATGTTGGAAGGTGAAATCATGCATGAAGACAGTATTGGGACCAAACAGCGCATCAGTCCGGGTTCAGTGAACTGGATGACAGCCGGCAGGGGAGTTTCCCATTCCGAGCGTACTCCGGTGGATCTTCGTAATGGAAAAGTATTTACGGCTCATGGATATCAAATATGGGTGGCGTTACCCAAACATTTAGAGGATACTGAGCCTGAGTTCCATCACATACCAAAAGCAGATCTTCCGCAATGGCAGGATGGCACTACCCATTTTACTTTAGTAGCCGGTGAAGGGTATGGAAGAACTTCCCCGGTTCCTATGTATTCCCCGTTCTTTATGGTTCAAGTAAAAGCAGAAGAATCCTATGAACTCAACATAGTGGACGAACTTAAAGGAGAAATTGGAATTTGTATCGTTGAGAGGGCCATAGAAGCCTGTGGGCAAAGGGTTGAGAAAGGAAACATTCTGGTTTCCAAAGTCGAGGATGCTTGCAGCGTTCAACTTGAAGCGAATACCCATTTATTGCTTTTCGGCGGGGAACCCCTTCCGGAAGAGCGGCATATTTATTGGAACTTTGTTTCTTCAAGTCAAGAAAAGATTGAAAAAGCCAAAGAGGATTGGAGAAACAAAACCTTTCCTATGATGGGTCATGACAGCAGTTATGTGCCACTTCCGGGCGAAAAAAAGTAGTTTTTCTATCTTTAAAAAGTTCAATTCCCTGAATTTTGAAAAAGCTCCTTTTGTTAATACTGTTAATCTGCTCTTGCAAGGGACGGGAAGTAAATGAATCTCCCAAGTATGAATGGAGAGCCATTGAAGTTACGGCTTCGGCCTATAATTCGGTACCTTGGCAGACCACGGAGGAGGATTCCAATATAGCAGCATGGGGAGATACCCTAAAACCGGGAATGAAGAGTATTGCCGTTTCAAGGGATCTGTTGAAAATGGGCCTAACCCACAACACCATGGTTAAAATTGGAACATGGCCCGATACCTTTTATGTAAAAGACAAAATGAATCGTAGGTGGAGAAACCGTATTGATATTTATATGGGACTGGATGTTAAAAAGGCGAGGGAATGGGGTCGGAAAAAGATTGATATTTGTTATGCCATACCTTTGGATACCGCCAACCTTAAAAACTGATAAAACATGCGCTGGGTTTCTCTTTTACTACTCTTGATTTTTTTAAGTTCGTGCAAGGTTCAGAAAGAAATACTGGACAAACCCATTGTTTTTGATGAACAAAGGATTGAGCTGACCAAAGAATATTTAGCGCAACGGTATCAACTCAACCAAGAAACGCCGACCATCTCACCCAAGATGATTGTTCTGCACTGGACAGCAATCCCAACTTTCGAAAAATCCTTTGAGGCCTTTGAGAAATCCACATTGCCTAATTGGCGGCCCGATATTGCCACTGTCAGCGGTCTTAATGTTTCGGCCCATTTTTTAGTAGACCAAGATGGTACAATTTATCGCCTGATGCCTGAAACCACAATGGCCCGCCACGTGATTGGGCTAAACCACACAGCGATAGGGGTGGAAAATGTAGGTGGAACGGAAGATACTCCACTCACCCGTAAGCAATTGAAGGCCAATATTTGGTTGGTAGACTATCTCGCCAACAAATATGATATTGAATATGTGATTGGCCATCATGAATACACCCTTTTTGAAGAACATCCGCTTTGGTTGGAAGTTGATGATGGTTATCGAACCGAAAAAACAGATCCAGGAGAGGACTTCATGTACAAAGTCCGAAGAGCCACTAAAAAACTAAATTTTAAACCCGTACCTACTAAATAGATTGATGAAACTCCGATTCTTTTACATTCTTTATATATGTGCCTTTTTTGGTTTGGCACAAGACGATTTAACAACCCAGCTTTATGATGCATACGAAAACTACAAGGAGGTATCCCTAGACAAACGACGCATTAAGCATAGCCAGATTCAGCCTTTGATTCAAAGATTTGCTGCCAATCCGAAGTTTGAAGTACAAAAGGTGGGAGAATCTATTGAAGGACGGGATTTACATTTGATCAGTATCGGTTCTGGAAATCAGAACATCTTTTTATGGTCGCAAATGCATGGTGACGAACCCACGGCTACACTTGCTACTTTTGATATCCTTAATTTTCTGGACGCCCCGGAATTTGAAGCTGAAAAGCAAGAAATCCTGTCAAACCTTAAACTTCATTTCATACCCATGTTAAATCCTGATGGGGCAGAAGTCTATCAAAGGAGAAACACTTTAGGAATCGATATCAACCGTGATGCCCTTCGTTTGCAATCCCCTGAGGGAAGGGTATTAAAACGAATTCGAGATAGCCTTGATGCTGATTTCGGCTTCAATCTGCACGACCAAAGCACCTATTACAATGCAAAATTGACCGATAAGCCCGCTACGATTTCCTATTTGGCCACCGCCTACAATTATGAAAAGGATATTAACGATGTTAGGGCAAATGCCATGAAGGTAATCGTGTACATGAATAATATTATTCAAAAATATGCGCCAGGTCAGGTGGGAAGATATAGTGATGAGTTTGAACCCAGGGCCTTCGGGGACAACATCGCCAAATGGGGTACTAGCTTAATCTTAATTGAATCCGGAGGTTATTCCAATGATCCAGAGAAACAAGAAATTCGAAAACTGAATTATGTTTCGATTTTATCGGCCCTTTATACAATAGCAAAAGGGGATTATAAGGACATTCCAATCGATGAATACGAGAAAATTCCAAGAAACGACCGAAAGCTGTTTGACCTCAAAATTGAAAATGCGACCTATGAATTGTTGGGAAATAACTACATATTGGACTTGGGCATTCGTCGCCAGGAGATAGATCTAGAGGGGCATCATGATTTCTATCATAAAAGCACCATAATTGACCAAGGCGATCTTTCCACCTTTTATGGGTATGAAACTTTTGATGCCAAAGGTTATACTATCGTCGCACCAAAAATAGCAGAGGGCAAGTTTGATAATCCAACGAAATTTTTAAAGTCGGGTACTGCTTTTCTGAAGGTATCCCTTCCGGAAAAGGGTTTTTCCACGAAATCTCCTTTTCACTTGGTCCATTCTGACTTCAATCTGCCCAATTTCCGTCTACAACCCGGTGTAAATCCCACTTTTTTCCTTGAAAAAGATGGAAAAATTACCCATGCCATAATCAATGGTTTTCTTTTGGATTTGAACCAACCTTTAGAAAGTCAAAAATTTGGGAATGCGCTTATCTACCGTTAGTATCCGAACTGAATATTCATTTCAAATCCGTAACGGAGTAAAATCACCAGCATGGTGAATAAGGTACAAACGATTGAGGCAAAGAGCGAAACTACTAGGGTTTTGTAACCTTTTGAAAGAGGTCCCGCTGCGCTGTTTTCAAAAATTTCCTTAAATACATCCATAGCAATCTTTTTTTGAGTTAAACTTTGGTGGTAGTTTAGGATGTAAAGGTTGCTGTTCTATTATGAAACAACTTTCGAGCCAAAAACCCTACTTTTTAAGGTTTTTCGTTGAATTGCAATGTCAAATATTATCGACTTTACTCCGATTTTAGGGGTGTAACCTCAAAAGCCTTGAATTCGATAGGGCCGTGATCGCCTTGAATCATAAAGGAGCCGGGTTCTCCCTCTTTGCTGTCCAAAGCACCTCCTGTGATTCCAGGAATGGTTTGATCATTTATTACCGTTTTTCCATTGGCGACAACGGTAACCCTTCTTCCAATTAGTGTAATGTCATAAGTTTGCCATTCTCCGGCTGCTTTGGCAGCATTTTCATTAGGTTCCAAAAAGCCATAGATTCCACTGAAGTTGATGTCGGAAGCTTCCAAACCTTTGTGGTCAGCGATTTGAACTTCATAGCGTCCTCTTAAATAAATACCACTATTGCTCCCTTCAGGGTAGCGGAATTCAGCATGTAGTTTGAAATCCATGAATTTATCGTCGGAGATGAGATTAGCACCGGATTTCGGACTGGTCAAAATACCATCTTTTACGACCCACTGATTTTCATTATCAGCATGCCATCCGGTCAAATCCTTCCCATTGAACAAATTAATGGATTTACCCCAAGCTGGCTTATCGGTGTAGGTCAGTTTGGGAGCGCGTTTTCCAGTCCAATTCACTTGGCTTCCATCGGTATAATGCATAACCCCTTGAAGCAAATCCCCTTGAAGGCTACCTTCAAATTTCATGTCTTCGCCCTCAGGTTCCCATTGTCTAGGAATTGAAAAAGTAAACCCACTTTCTGTAAGCTTAACCTCAGAAACCGGTCTAGCACTGCCAAAGGCAAATACAAAGCGTCCAATCAGCGTTTCATGGCCTGACTTTCGAATCTCCAACCAAGAGGGCACTGTTTTTCCCATCCATTCCATTTCAAGGTCCCAACGTCCCTCTAAAGGATTGGATTCTTGGGCATTGACTGATATTATAGAAAACAAGAGCATACAGAAGACAACAGATTTAAACGCTTTTTTTGATAAATTCATAGTAGATGTATTGAAGGAGTTTGAAGATACTGATTTATCCAAAGATAATCGTATTCCCAATTCCGAAGGAAGGAAATGTAGCTGTCCTTCAAGAAATCATTCACACCCACCGATGAAACCGTCGGCCCTAAATTTCGTTTGAACGGCTCCTTGAAGACCATTGTTAGTCAATTGGATGACCAAATTACTCTCACCACTGCCATCCCTTTTTGGGGTGCAATATTCAAAAAGGTAAAAACTGTTCGCCTG
>NZ_JANQIH010000141.1 GCF_028282265.1 Allomuricauda sp. | reverse complement strand
TCAGTAACTTCCTCATTGGCTTCATTTAAATAAGTAATTTCATTTCCTACCTCGTGGTTTTCGTTATAGGCATAAACATCATATCGAACAGCCGATGATGCATCATTTATCGTGAGTGAAACTTCTCTTTCGGTTTTGAACTCAAAACCTGTTGGAATTTTTAAATCCGTAATCTGAAGCTCCCCTGTAGGAACGGGTTCTTCGGTTTCATTTTCTGATTCAGTTTCTACCGGGGCCTCGAGACTATCTTTTACACAAGACTGAAGAATGAACAGTAGGAGGGTGGATGCTAGGCAATAACCAATTTGGGACGTTTTCATTATAAATTCTTTTCGCAGGAATCAATCCTTTTACGATAAAATTACACTTGAGCCCACCATGATTTTTGGCAATTAAGCTTGCCTGCATACTAGTGTCGGCCGATGGTGTATTTGCTTCGATGAAAGATTGAAATCTATTTCTTTCGGAAAAGAACGAAAAAACTTACAAAAACATATTTTAATTCGATTAAAGTCGATAAGAATGTTGTAAAAGCACGCCTGTGTGTGGTTTGTAAATCCCTTAATGCCCCATTATTACCCAAATGCTCTTCTTTTACCAATAAGTAAGCCAATATTAAAGCATCCGTACATGAATAGAATAAGCGCTAAAAGTACGGTCCTAAAATGGTATTCAGCGTAAAGGTCGTACCGAATATAACCTACAAGTAAGATGAAGGGGAAGAAAATGTAGAAGACGAATAGGCCCAAACTCACCCAGAAAAGTAGATTGTACCTTTTGGAAAAGGAATTCGATTTTTCTCTCTTTTCTTTGAAGTACAGTGCTATAGCCAGAATCAATACCAATGACCCAATAATATTGGCATAATACAAATGCATGTGAAATGGATTTTGAAAAAAGACACTTAGCAATTGGGAAAACATGCTTAGAATAATACCGTACATAAGCCATTTTCTATGCTTTTTTTTCGTAAGTGTCTTCCAATAGACCCAATAGAAAAACAAAAAACAAACTACCTGGTAAATATTATATATAATGACATTTCTCCATGAATACCTGTAGTCAGAAAAAAATTGGAACTCTTCATGGTATTTGATGAAGTAACCCAACAGTTCTGTAAGAAATGTATACATGATAAGTATAGGGAAATATTTTAGAACGGTATCAAAATAAGTCCTATACCTATAAACAGCTATTAACCAGGTTAATAGGTAAATAAGAATGTTATAGTGTTCCTTAAGGAAACTTAAAAAATCCAGATTCATACATAAGCTTAAAAATCTCCTGGAGGTGGAGGACCTGATTGCCCATGATTAAACGATAGACTTTGTTCTCCTTGAATCGCCGCTGGGAGAGAAGGAGCAAAACTTGCATACGACTTTTCCGAATTCTTACCAGCGTCACCCATACCTTGAGCTTTTCCATGAATTGCATCTCTTATGAGTTGAGCACTTCCATCAGCTCCTATATAAAAACCATAGTTTTGCTCATTTCTGTGTAAGGTAGGCACTACGAAAATGGAATTTTGCCGTGGATGAATCACTTTTTTTCCATCAGGGAATCTTTCCTCATTGGGATAATTGGCAAAATATAATCTAAAAGTTGATACATTCACTTTAGCCTTTTTTGCTTCCTGCTCCACGAACGCAATATATTGCTTCATGGCCTTATAATCAAAATCAACGTACCTAGCCACCTCAAAATCTGGGTCTTCATTGGTTTCTCTTTCATAAGACATTATAGCGGCAACACGACTTTTTGTATAATTATCATAAAGCTGTTTGGATTCTTTCAATGAAATGATGTCCTCAGGGGCCTCTACCATTTCTTGAGTATCTACTTCAGGTTCTTCAGAGGGTTGTTCGTCTTTTTTTACCTTTTGCTGGCAGGAAATAAAGAGGAAAAAAGTGCATCCGAAAAGAAGTGCTGCAATTGCGTTAGTGTTCTTCATGTTTGTAAGTTTTTTTAGTATTTAGAGTATAGGGAAACCGTATTAAAGATATGTCTTTTCTTAAAATTGCAAGAAAAAACCCTCTGACAATCGCCAAAGGGTAGAAAACTTTTAGATAAGGCCTTATCTATTCGTTCATTGTGAGCAAGAACTCCTCGTTGTTTCTGGTCTGTTTTATTCTTTGTTCCATAAACTCCATAGCCTCCACAGGGTTCATATCGGCCAAATACTTACGCATGATCCACATACGCTGAATGGTATTCTCGTCCAATAGAAGATCGTCCCTTCTTGTGGAAGAGGATATCAGGTCAATGGCAGGGAATATTCTACGGTTCGAAATTCTTCGATCCAATTGTAATTCCATGTTACCTGTTCCCTTGAACTCCTCAAAAATGACCTCATCCATCTTGGAACCTGTTTCTGTAAGCGCGGTTGCTATGATGGACAATGAGCCTCCATTTTCGATATTACGGGCAGCTCCGAAGAATCTTTTTGGCTTGTGCAGCGCATTGGCATCCACACCACCACTTAATACTTTTCCTGAAGCAGGCTGTACCGTGTTGTAGGCTCTTGCCAATCGTGTGATGGAATCCAACAAGATGACCACATCATGGCCACATTCTACCAATCGCTTGGCTTTTTCTATGACAATATTGGCTACCCTAACATGTTCTGTGGCTACCTTATCAAAAGTTGATGCAACAACCTCTCCCCGAACATTTCGTTGCATATCGGTAACCTCTTCTGGGCGTTCGTCAATCAGCAGGATAATTTGATACACCTCTGGATGGTTGGCTGCAATGGCATTTGCAATATCCTTCAGTAACATGGTCTTACCTGTTTTAGGTTGCGACACGATCATGCCTCTCTGACCTTTACCTATAGGAGAGAACAAGTCGATGATTCTGGTGGATATCGTACTTTGTTTTTCTGCCAATCTGAATTTTTCCTTGGGGAAAAGTGGGGTAAGGTGTTCAAAAGAGACCCGGTCCCTTACCACTTGGGGGTCAAGACCATTGATTTTGTTTACTTTGATGAGAGGGAAATATTTCTCACCTTCTTTTGGTGGTCTAATATTGCCCAATACGGTATCTCCCGTTTTCAGTCCGAAGAGGCGAATTTGGGATTGGGATACGTATATATCATCGGGAGAAGATAGATAATTGTAGTCAGAAGAACGAAGAAAACCGTAGCCATCCTGCATAATATCCAGTACTCCCTCGCTTTCGATAATACTATCGAACTCGAATTCAGGCTCTTTATATCGGTTCTTTAGGTCTTTATCAAAATTGCTGCTCTTCTTGTCTTGGTGACCTCCTTTTTGGTGCTGCCCTCCTCTTTTGTTCTGATTTTTATGTTGTCCGTTGGATCGGTGATCCTTTTTGTTCTCTTGGGAAGGCGCTTCCTTTTTCTGCTCTTCAGTTGCAGCGCTTCCTTTAGAGTCAGTTTTGGGGGTCGGGTCTGATGCGGTGTTTTGATTTTTGGCTATTCGGGACCTCCGTGGTTTGGTAGCTGTGTTCTCAGCAGCACCAGGGGTTGCGGCAGTGACTGCTACAGGGTTTGATGCCTGTAGGTCCAAAATTTGATAAACCAAATCCAATTTCTTCAAGGATTTGAATTTTGGAACCTTGAGTCCTTTAGCAATTTCCTGCAATTCTGGAAGCTTTTTAGCCTTTAGATCTGAAATCTCGAACATTAAGTGATGAATAAATTAAACTTACTTGATAAACCGATTGAAGTAAAAGTTATTGGGGTATTACGGTGGGAAAGACTTCCCTAGGTAAGCGTTACTCTAATAACAGCACAAGTATACAAATTATTTTTCAACATTATGACCTTTTTCACAAAAAGACACTTATTTTTGCCATCCGAATTCTTTTGGTACAATGATTCAGCGAATTCAAACGTTCTTTTTGGTGGTTGTAGCATTAATTGCTGGCATTTTGCCCTTTCTGCTAAGTTTATGGCAGTTGGAAAATGGAACAAATATTTTTGCAATTGATGTAATTTGGATTAGCGTGTCGTTTTTTGTTTCGGCAGCTTTGGCGTTAATCACCATTTTTATGTACAAAAACAGACAAAATCAATTTGTGCTGAACAGATTGAATATGATATTGAACCTTTTTTTACTAGGATTTTTCGTTTACCGATCGCTAAACTTATCCGGAGAAAGTGAAATTTCTGAGAAGGGTATTGGGATGCTGATTCCTGTATTTTCTATCGTTTTTCTAGTCCTGGCCAACAGGGCTATCAAAAAGGATGAAGATCTTGTAAAATCTGTTGATCGCTTGCGATAAACCTAACATCTTAGTAGTATTAGTGCGAAAAACCCCGGCCTTGGCCGGGGTTTTGTTTTTTAAATGTCTTTTTTCTCCTTTATAGGTTTTCCATTAAATTCTCAACGGTAAATCCATTGGCAAATTTGATATTGGTCAATGTCTGAACTAGATTAGGCTCCTCAGAATAACCATTTTCGCTTGGCATAAAGTAAGATCTCTTTGTAGCGATCAACTGCCCATCTATGTCCTCATATTCATAATTGGCAATTATAACAGGTTCGTTAACTCCCAAAAAAGGAAGAGAAAAATAAAAACGGTCAATCAATTTTGTTTCTGGATTTACATATAAAACGTAAATGTCATTTTGTTCTTTACCCGTGATTTCTGGGTCATAAGTAACATGAACTTTGTCATAGGCCGTACCTTGGTAGTCTTCTTGACCTTGATAGGTAACAATGGTACCATCATTGGTTAACTTGTAGGGCATAGTGAACCAGAAATAATTGGCTTTTCTCAAAAAATCTCCCAAACCTACCATTTGTTCATCTTCAGTCTTCTGACCGTCTATGAGAACCACAGTCTCTTTACCATCGAAACATTGAACTACTTCGCCCTTTTTATTGGGCATAATGTTGATTTCATGTTGGGTATATTTACCGAAAGAGGCTTCGTTGCTAAAAATATATCGTTCAGTGGATATATCGGCCTTACCATCTGCCGAACGATAATCATAAGTATATTCCACATCATTTTTTTTCCAAAGATCACCCCAGCCTCCATGTGCGTGGGCAACCGCCTTAAGAACCGATCTTGGTTGTGTGGTATCATACACCGGAGCAGGTACGACATCCTCAACCACTGTTTCGGCGGGGGCTGTTTCCGGAGCTTTAGTTTTTTGAACGCATGAAGCAAGCAAAGCAATGCTTGCCAAAGCTAAAATTGTAAAACCTTTTGTTTTCATGTTGTTGTTTTGTTGTTCGTCACTTTAGACGGAAATAGGGTTTTTTACTTACTGCAGAAGTACTGAAACTATAAATCAAAAGCTTCCCCAAAGAAGGCGACATTAAATCCCTTTTGAACTACTTCTGAGTACTGATTGCTGTCCATATCCAATAAGGGATTGGTGTGATTCAGATGGATGAATTGAATTTTTTCCTTTTCTTCCTCGGACAGGTCTTCGAATAGTTGCATACTTTCGATGACAAAAGGATGGGGAATTTCAGAGATATTGCGCGTATTGATTTCGTCACCACTGAAAAAAGTAGCGTCCAAAAAAGCCAAATCGACCTTTGCCAGTTCTTCCTTGATATTTTTGTCCCATTTTGACCATTTATCAATATCTGGAATAAACAAAACCGATTTTTTGGGACCGATTATCTTAAATCCTACTGTTTCGGAGTATTCATCGCGGTGGGGAACCGTGAATGGAATGATACTGAGGTCTTCAGAAAGTCTCAATTTCTTTTCATTGAACAACGGTTTGATAACAATATTTTCAAGATGGATGAGCTGATTCCAAGGTCCATTTTCGCTGAGAAACTTTTCCATTTTGGGCATGGCAAAAACAGGTACCTTTTTCCCACCTAAAGCTTCACGGCCCAAATACATTAAACCCGTGTAGTGTCCGATGTGGGCATGTGTTACGAAGATGCCATTGGGAGTTTCCTCTGTTGCTCCGGCACGGTTCTTAAGCTCTTTTAACTGGGAAGCAATGTCGGGTGATGCTTCAAATAGGTAGGTTTTTTTGTTCTTATGGTCAATAACCCCCAAACAGGTAACCTTTCGCTTTGGGTCTGGATTTTGAAATAGATTGGCACAGCACTCTTTTTTGCAACCAATATGGGGACTTCCGCCATCTTGTACCGTTCCCAATACAAGTAATGAAACGCCTTTTTGGGGCAAAGCATTAGAGCTATCTTTCTTTTCTTCCGCTGAGGAAACACATCCTAGGAAAAGAAAAGGTAATAAAACCACCAAGAATCCTATTGCTTTCATCTTTTGCCCAGTTCGATTACTTCTAAGTCGGAGATATGGTCCTTGTCAATTTTAAATCGTATCATGGTGCGAACATGATGAAAACCATGTTTTCCACAGGCACCGGGATTCATATGCAACAAATCAAGTTTTCTGTCGTGTTGAACTTTTAATATGTGCGAATGGCCACATATAAAAAGCTTCGGAGGGTTTTGTTTTATCTCTTCCCTTACCCTTACATTATACTTTCCGGGGTAACCTCCAATATGCGTAATCCACACATCTATATCTTCACAGAAAAAACGGTTGTTTTCAGGGAACTCACGTTGAATCACATGGTCATCGATGTTACCATATACTGCTTTCACAGGTTTTAAATTGCTTAAAGCGTCAGTTACAGAAAGGGAACCTATATCTCCAGCATGCCAAATTTCATCAGCTTGAGCGGCATATTTTAGGATGGAAGCATCCATGTGCCCGTGTGTATCGGAAAGCAGCAGTATTTTGGTCATACGCTAAAAATATGCTAAAAAAAGGTTGTTGAATAAGGTTTGGAGGTGATTCAAGTATCTTTAATGCCTAAAAGTAAAGGATTCCATTGAGATATTTTATCAGGTTTTCCTATTTGGGCAAAGCTTACCATGGTTGGCAAAAACAGCCCAATGCCATATCTGTCCAAGAGGTGTTGGAAAATGCCTTGTCCACTATTCTTAGAACTTCTATCGAAATTGTAGGGGCGGGACGGACGGATACCGGGGTTCACGCCAGAGAGATGTACGCCCATTTTGATTTTGAGACCATTCAAGATAAAGGCCAACTGATTCAAAGATTAAATTCACTGTTGCCCCAGGATATTGCAATTCAAGAGATTTTATCCGCGGCCGGTACGGCACATGCAAGATTCGATGCAACTGAACGTACCTATGAATATTGGGTCATACAAAGGAAAAACCCCTTCTATGCGGATTTTGCCCATTGTGTTTGGCAAGAATTACATGTTCAAAAAATGAATGAGGCCGCTGCATTTTTGCTGAACCATACAGATTTTGAATGTTTTTCGAAGTCGAATACGGACGTTAAGACCTTTATCTGTGATGTGCGGAAAGCCGTTTGGAGCCAAAATGATGACAAACTTGTTTTTACCATTAGTGCCGACCGGTTTTTAAGAAACATGGTAAGGGCCATTGTAGGCACACTTTTAGAAGTTGGTCTGGGGAAACGCAATCCTGAAGAAATCAATAAAATAATCGAAAGTAAAAGTAGGTCAAAAGCTGGTGTTTCGGTGCCAGCAAAAGGGTTATATTTGACCCGCATTTTGTATCCAAAAAGCATTTTTGATGAGCAAGAATGACGAAATAGGAAAAGCATTTGATGTTGGGTTGTTCAAAAGGGTCTTTGCCCACACAAGACCCTATCGAACCATATTTTGGGTGGTCGCGTTTTCGGCAATTCTGTCGGCAGGCTTTGCTATTTTGACCCCGGTGCTTGTCCGGGATATTATCAATGGGGCACTTTCGCAGAAAGATGCAGACCTACTGTTGTTTTTGGTGCTTTCCATGATTGGGGTACTCTTTGGTCAGGTAATTTCCCAATTGATGTTTAATTATTTTGCCAACCTTTTGGGTGAATCGGTCATTAAGGATATTCGAGTAAAGCTTTTCAAACGAATGATGGGCTTTAAAATGACCTACTTCGATAACTCATCCATAGGGGTTTTGGTAACCCGTGCTGTACAGGATATGCAACGTATCGGAGAAATTTTTAGTCAGGGTTTCTTCGTTATCGTGGCTGATTTATTGAAAATGCTCTCGGCGGCTGCGATAATGATTATTACCAATTGGAAACTGGCAGTGATTGTATTTGCCATTCTGCCCATAATCTTAATAGCTACCCGTCTTTTTCAGCAAGCCATGAAGGTTGCCTTTATAGAGGTTAGGGCCCAAGTCGCCAATCTTAATTCCTTTGTACAGGAGCGTATTGCCGGTATGAAAATCGTTCAGCTGTTCAATAGAGAGAATATTGAAAGGGAAAAGTTTCGCAAGATCAACGAAAAACATCAAAATGCTTGGCTGAAGACCGTCTGGTATAACTCTATTTTCTTCCCTATTGCTGAGATATCATACTCTGTCGGAATTGGCTTGGTGGTCTATTTTGGTGTGGTGCAGAATATCAATAATGTTAACCTCAATGATACAGGATCCATTTTTGCCTTCTTTTTCTTGATGGATTTGCTGTTTCGACCACTGCGTCAAATTGCGGATAAATTCAACACGCTTCAGATGGGAATGGTGGCTGCCAACCGGGTATTCAAGATTTTGGACACCGAAAGCCATATTCCAGATAATGGAAAACAAGAAAAAACCGAGGTTAGGGGAGAAATCCAATTTGACAATGTTCGTTTTGGGTATTTGGAGAACGAGGAGGTGTTGCACGGTATTTCGTTTGAAGTAGAACCTGGAGAAACGGTGGCTATTGTTGGTGCTACGGGAGCTGGTAAATCGACTATAATCAATTTGTTGAATCGATTCTATGAAATAAATTCAGGTGCTATTTTGGTTGATGGCCAAAACATAAAGGACTACCCTTTACGTTCATTGCGTTCGCATATCGCTGTAGTGCTTCAAGATGTATTTCTTTTTGCGGATACCATAGCCAACAATATTTCGCTGAAAGATGATAGTATTTCGCAATCCACTATAGAAGAAGCAGCCAAACAAATTGGAGTTCATGAGTTTATTTCGAGTTTGCCAGGAGGGTATCAATACAATGTGAAGGAAAGGGGGACCATGCTCTCAAGTGGTCAACGTCAGCTTATTTCATTTCTTCGGGCTTACGTGAGCAATCCAAGTATCTTGATATTGGATGAAGCCACCTCATCTGTAGACACGTATTCTGAACAACTCATTCAAGGAGCAACGGAAAAAATAACAGAAGGCAGGACTTCTATCATCATTGCCCATCGATTGGCCACCATTAAAAAGGCAGACAAGATTATTGTTATGGATGCCGGGCGTGTGGTGGAAATGGGAAGCCATAAAGAACTGCTTAAAAAAGGTGGATATTACAGCGATTTGTACGAGGCCCAGTTTTTACAGGAAGAAATGGTCTAGCTTTGTTGTTGTTGTACCATCTCCTCAAGTGAAATAACTCCCGTTAAGAGCAAGACGATATTGAATAATATAGAAACTCCTAAAAATCCAATGACAAACAAAAGAATGTAAACGGGGACTTTCCAGGCTAGTTGAACAAAGCTTTCGGGGGAATTTCTATAAGAAACATATAAGCAATAGATAATCATTGCCAAGGAGTAGTAAAGTGAAAAATCCAAATAAATTTGGGGAGTAAACAGCAGGGTTATCAATGAATAGGGGAACATAATAATACTAAAAGCGGCTAAAGCATACATGGCTATAATCATATGTTCGGGCAAGTTGTAATTCTTTTTATTGAGCAAAAGAAAACCACAGAAAGCCAATAAGGGGATGTAAAAGAGAAATAGTAAGGAACTATATTCCATGGTGATAGCCATGATTTTTTCAGAGCT
>NZ_JANQIH010000116.1 GCF_028282265.1 Allomuricauda sp. | reverse complement strand
AGCCCAACAGTTTGAGCAATTTCTTTTTTCCAAAGCAGCCCAGACTATTTTGATTCAATACGGTTACGATATTCCAAATTAGAATCGAACCTGTTTTCTTTGTTTCCAAAATGGCTAAATTGGACATGAAATTCAAGAGGGAACGATGAACTGGGATCCACTGATACTGACTTTTAAGCTGTCTTTTGTTACAACGCTTATCCTTCTGGTCATTTCCATTCCATTGGCCTCATGGTTATCTCAGTCGAAATCCAAAGTAAAGCCGATTATTGAAACCTTAGTGAGTATGCCCTTGGTGCTCCCTCCGACGGTATTGGGATTTTATTTTTTAATTGCATTTAGTCCTGGAAATGCCTTTGGAAATTGGTTGAACGAATGGCTGGGCCTTAAGTTGGTGTTTTCCTTTCCCGGACTTGTAGTAGCCTCCGTGATTTACAGTCTTCCCTTTATGATTCACCCCATTCAATCGGGTTTATCGAACCTTCCGGCCTCCTTGAAAGAAGCTTCATTTCTTATGGGAAAATCAAAATGGCAGACGCTTGTAAAGATTTTACTCCCCAACATCAAACCTTCTTTATTGACAGGTATTGTATTAGCTTTTGCACACACGGTTGGGGAATTTGGTGTTGTTCTTATGATAGGGGGCAATATTCCTGGTGAGACCAAAGTGGCATCCATAGCTATCTATGATGAAGTGGAAGCCTTAAATTATGATGTGGCCAATTTTTATTCACTGGTATTGTTCTTAATTACCTTCGGAATCTTGTTTTTGGTGTATGTCATCAACGGAGGATATCTTAAACAATTTTGGAAATGATTTCAATCCAGATTCAGAAAAAATTGAATGCCGCCAAGGGTGAAATGTGGCTTGATTTGAATCTAACCATAAAAGAAGGTCAATTGGTCACTTTGTATGGGGAATCTGGCGCCGGAAAAACTTCCACCCTCAGAATTTTGGGGGGATTGCTCAAGCCTGATGAAGGTAAAATCGTGGTTGAAGGAAATACGTGGTACGATTCAAAAGAAGGTATTGATGTAAACCCCCAAAAAAGGAAACTTGGTTTTGTTTTTCAAGATTACGCCCTCTTCCCACATATGACAGTTCTTGAAAATCTTGAGTTCGCGTCTGGAAAAAAAAATCATTCAAAAGTTGACCATCTCCTCGACCTGATGGAACTGGGTGACCTTAAAGACGAAAAACCAAAAAAACTATCCGGAGGTCAACAACAAAGGGTAGCGCTTGCAAGGGCACTGGCCCAAAATCCCAAACTTCTCCTTTTGGATGAGCCCCTTTCAGCATTGGATTTGGAATTTCGAAGAAAGCTACAGCAGTATTTGCTCAATGCACATCGAGAATTTGGACTTACTACGATTTTAGTAAGCCATGATTTGGAAGAAATCTTTAAGCTATCTGATTGGGTCTTCGAATTGAATGACGGGAAAATTCGTCAGCAGGGAACGCCGGAAGAACTTTTTGGGAATCCAGAAATCAAAAAAGATTTCAAAGTGACCGGCGAGCTATTGGGCATTGAACAAAATGGTTCCAGTTTTGAGCTGCAAATTTTGGTTCAAAACCATATGGTGAAAATAAATGCTACCCAACAAGAGGTTGATTCCTTAAAGGTTGGAGACACCTTGATTTTGGCTTCAAATGATTTTCAGCCCAAACTCTACAAAAAGAAAAAATAGTGTTCCCTATCAATACTTGTCCAAGATTCCATGAACCTCACTTTTTTTGCTTAAGGTCGAACTTTCGTTGATTTTGGCCCTTTTCAATAAGAAAACTCTTAATTTTTTTGCTCTCACCCGCCTCTGCGTGATGAAGTAGAGTGAAACCATGCGCCCCCTTGGCAAATATCAAATTGGGGTAAGTCTTAAGAATTGGTATGACCAATTCCGATTTGTCCAACATGGTTAGCACGAACAAATTCACCCGTGCTCCCATGGAGATCAGATACTCGGCAATTTCTCTTTTACCCAAGTGACCGGCTCCTTCAATAGCTTCTTCAAAATCCCCATTCCCCCAGTCGTATCGCCCGTAGACCAAATTGGGGTTTGCTTCCAACATTTCTTTTACCAGTTTAAGATCTCTATGACCCGCAATTACGAATTCCTTTACCATTGCCATATCGAGGGGTTCTGATTCTTGATTCAATATCTTCGGCAGAGAAAGTGATGGGGTCAAACCAACAAGGCCAAGCCCCATTGAAGATTTTTTTAGAAACATCTTTCTATCCATATCTGATCGTTTTGGACAAATCAAGCTGTTTTCTTTCAAACTTCTTTTAAGGAACGTGTTCCCTTGAACGAAAATCAAGGCTTCAAATACATTCTTTTGTACTCAGATGGCGTAAGTCCTGTACTTTTTTTGAAAGCCACGTTGAACGAAGTAACATTACCAAAACCCGAATCATAGGCTATGACCGCCATTTTTTCATTTTTGTTTTTTCCATCCCTCAATATCATTTTTGCCCTTTCAATTCGATGTTGGTTCACAAATTCATGAAAGTTTTGTTGGCCGTTCTCGTTTATTATCTGCGAAACATTCCTAGTGCTCAGCATCAGCCTTTCCGCTATACTGTTGAGAGAAAGATCAGGTTTCAAGAATAATTTTTCCTCTTGAAAAATAGCCAACAAATTTTGGTATAGTTCTTTGGATGCTTTTCTATCAAGATTAGAACTGCTATATTTTTTGATGCCCTGATGTTGTCGATTCAGTAAAAGAAAAGTAAAGGCAGAAACCAATAAGGTGAAAAAAATTGGCCCCGTTATGTAGTAAATTTGAAAATTGAGAAAATTCCCAAGATAAAAGCAAAAAACCACAGTGGTTCCCAATACTATTTTCCGATACCATCGGAACACACTTGGAGAAATGTTGGCCTTATTGCTATTCAGTAAATACACTGAAATTATCAAATAAAACCCCAGATGAAATACCGGCAAGCTGTAATCCCAATACCCCTGTATCAACCAGCTGTTTGGAAATATAAATGGTAAAAGGATAGACAAGGGAACCGGAAGAAAATTTAGGTAATGGCTTAAAGAAAAAGAAACGCGGTTTTTAATAAGAGCCAATCCATAAAACCATAAACAGGGTCCTACCCATAATATCCCCGAATTGCCAAGCACCCTTTGCCATGGTTCCAAAGAAGTATAGTAATTCAGTATAGTTTTCCCTATCCTTATGGTAAGTCCTAAAATAAGTAGGCCAAGAAAAAGGTTATCCTTCTTTTTTTTGTGTCTTCGAGACAGAAAATAAATCGAAAGAAGTGTTCCTTGGCAAAAGCCTACGGATGCCAACACAAGAATCACTTCTTCAGGTATCATAAATTCCTACTATCTACCTCTAATTTCGGAATTTACATTTTCCTATACCAAGTCCTGAGGAATTTTAGCAAACCTTCGGGTATCGGCTTTGGTCAAAACTTTAAAATCCTCCTGTTTTTCCATGGCACCAAAAGCGTCTAAAAACTCTTGGGGAAGACTTATCAGCTTTCGTTCCTTTAAATCCATCCAAGCTCCCATCATTTCACATCGGGCAAAATTTTTCCCGTTGCTATCGTAGAAATCGTGTTGAAATTCGAAAAACATCCCATCGGCACTCATCCCTTTGAATCCTAAAGAAACCTTTATGGGTTTTCCGGCGAAAACCTCCTTGAAATAATACATGTGTTCATAAAACACTACGGGGCCTATATTGTGTTGCGCCATGGATTTTTGATTGAAGCCCAATTGCCCCAAATAAGCCATTCGGGTATGGCTCATAAAATTGATGTAGGCCGAGTTGGCTAAATGACGATTAGCGTCCAAATCGCTCCATCGAATCTCAAAATCTTTAAAAAACATAGTCGGTTAATTTGTTATGCATGCATAATAGTTGTAAAATTACCATAGTTTTGAAAATTGATGTCGATAAACTTGTAGAAATCGTCATATTTTAAAAATAACTTAACGTTACCAATATGAGCCAAAAAGCTGAATTCATCAAAGACCTAACCCTCCCTGCGGTAGCCGCCCCTATGTTCCTAATCTCGGGACCACGATTGGTCATCGAGTGTTGTAAAAATGGTATTGTTGGGACTTTTCCTGCGTTAAATCAACGCACCAGTGAAGGCTTTGAGGAATGGCTTATCCAAATAAAACAAGAACTAAAACAATTTGAGCAAGAAACTGGCAAAAAGCCAGCTCCTTTTGGGGTCAACTTGATTGTCCATCAAACCAACCCGAGATTGGAAGCCGACCTGAAGCTTTGCATAAAGCACCGTGTTCCCTTGATTATTACCTCTTTGGGTGCGGTGAGCCAGTTGGTGGATGCCGTACATAGCTATGGTGGTCTCGTCTTTCATGATGTCATCAAAAAAAGGCACGCGGAAAAAGCTGCACAGGCAGGGGTTGATGGCTTGATTCTTGTTGCTGCCGGTGCAGGAGGCCACGCCGGTAGTATCAATCCTATGAGTTTGGTTGCCGAAGTCAAAAAATTCTTCGATAAAACCATTTTGCTTTCCGGATGTATCAGCACCGGAAGGGATGTTGCGTCCGCTATGCAAATGGGTGCTGACCTTGCCTATATGGGGACACGCTTTATTAATTCTGAAGAAAGTAAAGCTCCGGAGGAATACCGTAAAATGATCATTGAAGCCGGGGCCAGCGATGTGGTTTATACCGCTGCCATCTCAGGAGTACATGCTAATTTTTTGGCCGCAAGTCTTCAAGCTGCCGGTATTTCGGAAGAAGACCTTAAAAAAGGCCATAAAATAGATTTTGGGAAGGAGTTGGACACCGAAGCCAAAGCCTGGAAAACCATTTGGTCTGCTGGTCAGGGTGTAACAACTATTGAAAATGTTATGCCTGTATCGGAGCTTGTGGATTCCTTAAAAACCGAATTCAAAGAGGCCATTGAGGAACAGACAAAACTTTTGGAAATCTATCCGAAGGATTAACCTATTTTCTCCATCACCTTAATACTTCGCAATTGTCTTATGCACATAACACCACAACCAGTTTTCATTGGGTTCTGCTGAACTGATAACATGATGATTGTGTGAGGCCGCATGCTTGCTGGCATGTTTGTTTGGTGAACTATCACAACACAAGGTAATCCCGCAGTCCTGGCAAGTCCTTAAATGTACCCAGCGGTCACCGGTTTTTACACATTCAGCACATTCGTACCTGTCTGCACGCTTCACTTCGGTAATTACCTCTAGGTGTTCGCATTTTTTTCTTCTCAGTGCCATAACTTAAAAATACGATAAAGCTGTTTTACTTGGTTGGAACCCGCTTCGAATAAGCAAGATTTCTTTATTTTAGTTCATTATCTCTCCAAATGTACATTAAGCGCAACATCAGCTGGGACATAATTCTAAGATATGGTTGGAAGAACCTTATCTTTTTTACCATATATGCCCTCATAATTTTTGGTGTTTACTATGGTTTGGACTGGACCTTTATTGACCTCCCCTTTCAACCCCTTACCGTAATTGGTATTGCTGTTTCTTTCTACATCGGTTTTAAAAACAGCCAGAGCTATGATCGTTTTTGGGAAGGCAGAAAAATATGGGGCGGCATTGTCAACTATAGCCGAACTTGGGGCATACGGGTGCTTTCCTATGTAAAATCAGATGACCCGCAAGCCGACAAAAAGATGCAAGAACAAATGATTCTTCGCCATGTTGCTTGGTTGAATGCCTTACGGGTTCAACTAAGGCAACCCAGATCTTGGAGTATTAAGGAAAGTAAAACCGTTGAGCGCGTTTTTGATAAACACGGAGAACGAAATATTTCTTGCAATGAAGCCTATCATTTTGTGAGTATGCGAGAGTTCAGTGATTTGAAGAAAAGGGTAAACCCTGCTACCCATTTGGTGAAAAATCAAGCGCTTGATGTGACCAAGTTAAGGGAAGATGGCGTGATTGATGGTTTCCAGGAACTTCAACTACAACAGGTTTTGGAAGAATTCTACAATTTACAAGGAAAGTGCGAACGCATAAAAAATACTCCGTTTCCCCGACAGTATGCTTTCTTTTCAAAAATTTTCACTTGGATTTTTGTATTG
>NZ_JANQIH010000090.1 GCF_028282265.1 Allomuricauda sp. | reverse complement strand
AAATGAGGATATGGCCCTTTTGGTGGAAAAAGATACCACCGCTCCCGTAAAACGGGTCAAGTTAGATGGAATTGCTGCAGTTATTGGAGACTACGTCATTCTAGAATCGGATATCGATAAAACCCTAATTGATTTAAAGAGCCAAGGGGCATCTACCCAAGATATTACGCGTTGCGGACTGTTGGGCAAACTGATGGAAGATCGACTGTACGCACATCAAGCAGTTCAAGATAGTCTTTTGGTCTCCGATGATCAGGTAAATGCGCAAAGCGACCGTCAAATACAACAATTGGTGGCTCAGGTGGGTTCCATGGAGAAGGTTTTGAAGTTTTATAAGAAACCCGATATTGAAAGTTTCCGAACAGAACTTTTCGAAATCAATAAGTTGCGTATGCTATCCGAGAAGATGCAAAGCAACATAGTAGAAGAAATTGAAGTTACTCCTGAAGAGGTTAGACAGTTTTTCAGAAAGATTCCTGAAGATGATAGGCCGGTGTTTGGTGCAGAGTTGGAAATTGCCCAAATCGTGAAGCAACCTGAACCTCCGGAAGAGGAAAAACAAAGAATTATCAATAGGCTGAAGGAAATTAGACAAGACGTTTTGGAAAATGATGCCAGTTTCAATGTAAAAGCCATTTTGTACTCCAAAGACCCTGGCTCCAAATCCAATGGTGGATTTTATAGTATGACTAGGGAGACGCCCTTTGTAAAGGAATTCAAAGATGTAGCGTTCAGTTTGCAAGAAGGTGAAATTTCGGAGCCTTTTGAAACCGACTTCGGTTATCATATCATCTACGTCGAAAAAATTAGAGGTCAGGAGGTTGACCTAAGACATATTCTGATGATTCCCGAAATACCTCAAAAGGTTATGGATAAAGCAGTCAAAGAACTGGACTCTATCCGACAGCACGTTTTAGATGGCAAGTATACTTTTGCTGATGCGGCACTCAATTTTTCAGATGAAAAGGAAACTAAATTTGATGGCGGTCTACTCCGTAACCCTATCAATTTTGATTCCCGTTTCGAATTAACCAAAATGGACCCAACCTTGTACAACCAAGTCAGAAACCTCAAAGACGGTGAGATATCAGGACCATTGCGGGAAGATGATCCACGTGGAGGCCCCCCTAAGTTCAAAATTATGCAGATTTCAAATCGCTATGATGAACATAAGGCCGACTTCGCTAAGGATTATTTGAAAATTCAGGAACTTGCGTTAAGGGAGAAGCAATTCAAGGCCATTAAAAAATGGATGGATGAGCATATCGATGATACATATATCCATGTCAATGACGAAAACAAAGGCTGCAATTTTGCAAACAAATGGGTAAAGGAATAATTGCATGTCAGACGTTGTAGCCGTAGAGAACCTTGTACAGAAACACCAAGCCCTTAAATCTGAGATAGCCAAGGTAATTATTGGTCAGGAAAAGGTCGTAGATCAAATTTTACTCTCAATTTATACAGGAGGGCATTCACTGCTCATCGGTGTTCCTGGACTTGCTAAAACACTGATGGTCAATACTATAGCGCAGACACTAGGTCTTGATTTCAAGCGAATTCAGTTTACCCCTGATTTAATGCCCAGTGACATTTTAGGCAGTGAGGTTCTAGATCAGAATAGAAACTTTAAGTTTATAAAAGGACCTGTTTTTGGCAATATCATCTTAGCGGATGAAATCAACAGGACTCCTCCAAAGACGCAATCCGCTCTTTTGGAAGCCATGCAGGAAAAAGCAGTGACCATTGCTGGTCATCAGTATAAGTTGGAGATGCCTTACTTCGTTTTGGCGACCCAAAATCCGATTGAGCAGGAGGGGACTTATCCGCTTCCTGAAGCGCAATTGGACCGTTTTATGTTTGCCATTGAATTAAAATATCCTTCAATTGATGAAGAAGTCGAAGTGGTGAAGAGCACTACAAACGATGAAGTGGTAAAAGTAAATACGCTGTTCAATGCCGATGAGATTATTGCAATTCAGCATCTTGTCCGTCGAATTCCAGTTCCAGATAACGTCATTGATTACGCCGTTCGCTTGGTCAATAAAACAAGGCCGGGAACAGAAAGTGCTCCTGAATTCGTAAACAACTTCGTAGATTGGGGTGCTGGGCCTAGAGCATCACAATATTTAGTGCTTGGAGCAAAGGCCCATGCTGCTGTTCATGGAAAGTTTTCACCCGATATTGAAGACGTTCGTGCTGTAGCAACTGGAATATTGAGGCACCGCATCTTAAAAAATTATAAAGCGGAGGCTGAGGATATCTCAGAAGAAAAAATCATTTCTGAACTACTTTGATTTCCTTGGTTGCAACCCCTTATTTAGTGTAATTCTAGTTCTTAAATCCTCGGTATTTTAGTATTTTTACGGAATTACAACAATCCTAAAATCTGATTCAAGAATGGCATTCGACATTGAGATGATAAAAGGGGTCTATGCCAGCATGGGAGAGCGTGTTGAAAAGGCCCGAGAACTGGTTGGTAAACCACTTACGCTAGCAGAAAAAATATTGTATTCACATTTATGGGATGGAACTCCTACGCAGACCTTTGAAAGGGGAAAAGACTATGTCGATTTTGCTCCAGACCGTGTAGCTTGTCAAGATGCAACGGCCCAAATGGCATTGCTGCAGTTCATGCATGCAGGCAAACCCAAAGTGGCCGTTCCGACCACAGTGCACTGCGACCACCTTATCCAAGCCAAAGTAGGGGCTGAAGCCGATTTGAGGAGAGCCAATGAGACCAGCAATGAGGTATTCGATTTTTTGGAATCGGTCTCGAACAAATATGGAATCGGTTTCTGGAAACCAGGAGCTGGAATTATTCACCAAGTAGTATTGGAAAACTACGCGTTCCCTGGTGGAATGATGATAGGAACAGATTCCCACACGGTTAATGCTGGTGGTTTGGGTATGATTGCCATTGGGGTTGGAGGTGCCGATGCCGTCGATGTAATGGCGGGAATGGCTTGGGAATTGAAGTTTCCAAAATTAATAGGGGTAAAGCTCACTGGAAAACTTTCCGGTTGGACCGCTCCAAAAGATGTTATTCTTAAAGTTGCCGATATCCTTACCGTAAAAGGAGGAACAGGTGCCATCATAGAGTATTTTGGAGAAGGAGCCACATCGATGTCATGTACAGGAAAAGGAACCATTTGCAATATGGGAGCCGAGGTAGGAGCTACTACTTCCACTTTTGGTTATGATGAATCCATGGATCGTTATTTACGGGCAACAGATAGAGCCGATGTCGCAGATGCAGCCTTGCAAGTAAAAGAGCATTTGACAGCTGACCCCGAGGTATATGCAAACCCCGAACAATATTTTGATCAGCTCATCGAAATCGATTTGAATACGCTAGAGCCACACCTTAATGGACCTTTTACTCCAGATTTGGCCACTCCTATTTCTAAAATGAGTGAAGCGGCCAAGGAAAACGACTGGCCTTTGAATGTTGAAGTGGGGTTGATCGGATCGTGTACCAACTCTTCCTATGAGGATATTTCAAGAGCTGCTTCTTTAGCAAAGCAAGTTTCCGAGAAAAATCTAAAGACAAAATCAAAGTTTACCATAACGCCAGGCTCTGAACAGGTACGATATACCATTGAAAGAGATGGTTTTATCGATACCTTTAATTCTATTGGAGCTACGGTTTTTGCCAATGCATGTGGGCCATGTATTGGTATGTGGGACCGATATGGCGATAAAGCTGCGAATGGACCCCGTAATACGATTGTGCACTCCTTCAATCGAAACTTTGCCAAAAGGGCAGACGGGAATCCTAATACCCTCGCCTTTGTGGGTTCACCCGAGTTGGTGACGGCAATCGCAATATCGGGGCGTTTGGATTTTAATCCAGTATCAGATAAGCTCATCAACGAAGATGGAGAAGAAGTAATGTTGGAAGAGCCAAGGGGTTATGAACTTCCTCCCGAAGGATTTGCCGTTGAAGATGCAGGTTATGTGGAACCTATGGAAGATGGAAGTGGAGTCCAGGTAGTCGTATCCCCCACCTCAGAACGTTTACAACTTTTGGAGCCTTTTGTTCCGATTGCTCCCGACAGTTTAAAAGGTGTGAAACTCTTGATTAAAGCCTTTGGCAAGTGTACAACCGATCATATTTCAATGGCCGGACCTTGGTTACGTTATAGAGGACATTTGGACAACATTGCCAACAACACTTTGATTGGTGCTGTAAATGCCTATAACAAACAGACCAATTTTGTAAAAAATCAACTAACAGGAGAGTATGGTGCCGTGCCCGATGCTCAAAGAGCTTATAAAAAAGAGGGCATCAGAACCATTGTGGTTGGAGATCATAACTACGGGGAAGGTTCTTCCCGTGAGCATGCGGCCATGCAACCACGTCATTTAGGGGTTGCTGCCGTTTTGGTGAAATCTTTCGCCAGAATTCATGAAACCAACCTAAAAAAGCAGGGAATGTTGGCATTGACGTTCGCCAATGAATCCGACTACGATTTGATTCAGGAAGATGACACCTTTAATTTTGTTGACATCAATGAGTTTGCTCCTGGTAAACCGTTAACCTTGGAAGTTGTTCATTCCGATGGAAGCAAAGACACTATCATTGCTAATCACTCATACAACGCGGCGCAAATTGAATGGTTCGAAGCCGGTTCTGCATTGAATAAAATCAAAAAGCAGAATGCTTAATTATATTTATGATGACTTCAAAAACTCCTGATAACCTATCAGGAGTTTTTTGGTTTGTAGATAACCCCTTCTATGAAAATCAATAAAAAGACCATACTGAACATTGTACTGATTTTGTTTGTCCTTTCCTTTTTTGTGACACCCTTGGGACATTACGGCAAAATCTTTTTGAATCGCTTATTCTCATTTTCACCTGATGTTATAGAAGAGTCGCAACGTGAAAAAATAACGGATTACGATTGGAAATTGAAAGATGCCGATTGGAATTTTTTCAATTTCGAAAAATCCAAGGGCAATGTGGTCTTCATTAATTTGTGGGCGTCATGGCGACTACCCTGCGAAGCCGAGTTGGTAAGCATTCAGGAAATGTACGACAAATACCAAGGTAAGGTGGACTTTTACATTATAACCAACGAAAATAGGCCACCGGTGGAGGAATTTATGGAGAAACATGGATTTACATTTCCGGTAACTTATTTGATTATTGGGGAAAAGATGCCTATAAATCCAGATGAGGTGCCTTCTTCCTATCTTATTGATAAGTCAGGAAATATTGTTATTTACAAGCAGAAAATCGCAGATTGGAGCAATTCGAAAGTGTATAATGTTTTGGATGGATTAATTGCGCAATGAAGATAAAACTCACTAAAGACCAAATAAGTAATCTGGTTTGGATACTGGCCATAGTGCTGATTGTGTTCACGCCAGTGGGCTTTTACGCCAGGGTTTTTGTGGGAAAAGTGTTTGCTTCGGATGCTACTATAATAAAATCGGAGAATCGAAAACTACTTGAAGATTATAATTGGAGGCTATCCAATGCAGAAGGAAAAAGTTTAAACTTTTCTGAGTTGGAAGGTAAGGTGGTCTTGATTAATTTTTGGGCCACATGGTGTCCTCCTTGTGTGGCCGAGATGCCAAGTTTGAACGATTTATACACCGACTACCAAGATAAGGTTGCCTTTGTTTTTGTGGCCAGTGACAAGGAGGAAAAAGTTGCTTCGTTCATGACCAAAAGGGGATACCAATTTCCGGTATATTTTGAAACTTCCAGCACCCCTCAACAGTTGGTTTCAAAAAGTATTCCTGCTACATTTATTCTGAACAAATCAGGAGAATTGGTCGTCGAGGAAAAAGGTGCTGCCGATTGGAATTCAACATCTACCCGAGACCTTTTGAATCAGCTGTTAGAAGAATAAATGGCCCAGGTCACCACAATTTCACTTTTTAAATACAAGGGGTTTAAGAACAAACTTTGGGCTTTTGGGATGATGCAATTTGCGCATAAACATCTTAGAAGTGTAAAAGGACTTGAGTTCTATAAACTATGGGGTAGTGGTAAGGAAGGTTTTAATCCGGCACCGGATTGGAGCATTTATGCCCTGCTTCAGGTTTGGAACAACGAACGGGATGCTGAGCATTTCATAACAACCTCCGCTTTAATGGAACGCTATCGAAGCCACACCGAGGAGAACTGGACCCTGTTCCTTAGAAATGAGAAAAGCAGAGGGTCATGGTCAGGGGGAAATCCTTTTCAGAAAAGCGATGCTTTAACTGATTCCAATCCATATGTCGTGGCAATAACCCGGGCTACGATAAAGAATAAAATGCTTTTAAAGTTTTGGAAATACGTTCCGAAATCCCAAAAGGGGCTTTTGGAAAACGATGGACTTCTCTATACCAAGGGATTTGGGGAGGTTCCCATTAGAAATATGGCAACGTTTAGTGTTTGGAAGGATAGAAAGGCGTTGGATGCCTTTGCTTATCAAAATAATCCCCATGTAGGCGCCATACAACAAACCCGTAAGCTTGATTGGTATAAAGAGGAACTTTTCTCTCGATTTCAACCTTATATATCCATTGGAACATGGAACGGAATGAATCCTTTGCCTTCTTTAGACCCGAACCAGAAAAAAGTAGATGAAAAAGAGTAATTGGGCTGCATACAAGTGAAATGAAATAGCTCGGTTTCCCCTCACTTTGAACTTCCATAGCAAGAATTGCATTAAAAATCCAATAACAAACCAAGTAACATAATTCTTTACAGGAACGTGTCCCTCGAAACTCCAGAAATCAAAATTGGGAGCGTTTTGTTCCATAAAGAAGTCTAATACCACCATTAAGCTGGCGCCCAATGCCATTTTTAACCAAGGTGAAGCTTTTAGAGGTTGGGTCATTTCCGCTGTAATGAAGGCAAGCAACGCCCAAAAACAACCGATGAGCCAAGGTACTCCATCCAGTTTGGGACCAAAATTTTTCCCGTACTCATACTCTCCGAACAATATTCCATAGTTGACTCCAAGCCACTCGGCAAACATTCCAATGGCAAAAAAGAGAACAAACAAGAGTACTTTCTTGATATCGTTAATAGGAAAGACCCAAACGAACAATGAAAGACTCAGCACAAGGTTCAAAGGTGTTTTCACCAAAAACCAATCCTTATGGCCCATCGTAATCCCAATAATTGCGGATAAATGAAAGAGCCAAATAATGAATGCGGCAAACCAAATTTGAAATTTAGGTTGTACTGGCATATGATGTATTGGGAATTAAATCTGCTACAATTTTTGCGGATAGAAGGCAAAGTGGAATGCCTCCTCCGGGGTGAACCGAACCTCCACAGAAATACAAGTTCTTGATTCGTGAACTAAAATTCGGGTGTCTTAAAAAAGCAGCAAAACGTGAATTACTGGCAGCTCCATAGAGGGCGCCGCGATATGAACTGGTATGCTCCTCGATACCTACTGGGTCCAATGTGAATTCAGAAACGATGAGTTTTGCAATGTCGGTATCAAGGCACCTACTGAGTTTATCAAGAATGTTCTGTCTACATTGAGCCTTCAACTTGTCCCAATCTTGACCATAGTTTCCTGGGGCGTTGACCATAACAAACCAATTTTCGCATCCTTCCGGAGCATCATTTGGCTCATCTTTACTAGTGATGTTGATATAGACCGTTGGGTCCTTGTATAGGGACTTTTTTTCGAAAATATGTTCAAACTCAGTTTCATATTCATTACTAAAGAAAATGTTATGAAGGTCGAGTTCTTTGAACTTTTTTGAGATTCCCCAATAATAAATCAAGGCCGAACTTGAACGCTCTTGTTTTAGTACTTTTTCGGGCTGTTTTTGGTCCGACAGCAATTTTTTGAATGTTGGGTAAATGTCCATATTGGACACCACTATTTCCGATTTGTATGATTTTTTTTGGGTCTCCACGCCTTTAGCTTTTCCATGTTCGACCCTTATTTTTTTGACCTTTTCACTGAAATGAAATTCAACCCCTATTTCCTTGGCCAAAGCATAAAGGGATTGTGTGATTTGGTGCATTCCTCCTTTAGGAAAAAAAGTCCCGTAATGCATCTCAAGATGAGGAATCATAGACATGATTCCAGGTGTTTGATAGGGAGAAGAGCCATTATAGGTGGAGAACCGGTTGAACAACTGGACTAGCTTCTTACTTCTAAAAGCATCTTCATTAGTGTCGTTTAGGGATTTGTATATGTCGAGTTTTCCCAGCTGAAGAATTGCAGTTAGGGTGTCTTTTGATAGATATGTAGTTGATTTGTGTAAGGATTTTTCAAGAAATAGGGGAGCGGTCAAATCATACTTCTTAGCGCTGGTTTCAAGATAATCCTTTATACTATCTTCAGATTCTTCAAAGGTTTTTGAAGCTTCTGTTGCAAAAGCATTTTGGTCGCCATGGGCTGAGAATCGCGTTCCATCATCCCAGAAATAGTTACAGACAACCTCCTTTTTCTTATAGTTGAAATAGTCCTTGGGGTTTTTATGATGAAGTTCAAAAAGCTCGTCAACGAAATGGGGCATGGTAAAGAGCGAAGGACCTAAATCGAATCGAAATCCATCTTGCTGAACGGCATGGAGTTTACCGCCAGGATAGGGATTTGCTTCCAAAACCAGAACGTCATAGCCCTTCGCCCTGAGTCGAATTGAAGTGGCAATCCCGCCAATACCAGCGCCAACAACTATGGCTATTGGCATTATTTTTTGAAGTATTTAAAGGGAACGAAAAGCATTCCGAAGCACTCACCGTCTTCTTTTCCCAAATGCTTATGGTGTATTTTGTGCGCCCTTCTTACGCCACGGGCATACCAATTGTTGGCATTTCGGAACATCTTGAATCTTTGGTGGATGAAGATATCATGCACCATGAAATAGGCAATACCGTAAGCAAGAATTCCCAAACCAATGGGCCAACCATACCAAAAAGAGGTGTTATCAGCAATCATTATGAATGTCATGCTGACCACGGCATAAAAAATAAAAAACGCATCGTTGCGTTCGAACCATGAATCGTGATCTTTTCGGTGATGGTCCTTGTGAAGGCTCCAAAGAAAGCCATGCATGATATATTTATGGGTAAACCATGCCATAAATTCCATGAAACCAAACGTCCCTAAAAAGATAACAATCCAGATGGCAATTTTCATTTAAAACAGCTGAAGTTTATAATTGACATATGACTGTGCCAAAAGTCCGAATTTTTGATAATTCGGAACGCGAATTCTAGTGTTTTTTATTTCCAAAGGAGGTGTGCTCTGCAATTTTTTCAAAAGCTTAGTGTAATACTTGTAAGCTGTGTATACGCCAAACTTGGCTTCTTCAGGTAGTTTTACTATTCCAGCGTAGCCTTCGGCAAAATCCGCTTTTATCTCCTCAACTATTCTTTTTTTGGATGCTTCGTCCAATTCAAGCAAATTGGTATTTGGGAAATAGGTTCGCTCCAACTGTTCAAAATCAGCTTTTAAGTCACGCAGAAAGTTTACTTTCTGAAATGCTGAACCCAAAGCCATAGCTGACTCTTTAAGTTCCTCATATTTTTCCTTATCTCCCTTGACAAACACGCATAGGCACATGAGCCCTACAACATCCGCAGAGCCATAAATGTATTCTTTGTATTCCGCAGTGGTCCGGTATTCCTTTTTTGACAGATCCATTCGCATGCTCTTCATAAATGAATCTACCAGATGTTTGGGAATACCGTAAGTGTGGTACGTATGCTGAAATGAGTTCAAGATAGGATTTAGACTTATTCTGAGTTCCAACGCATCTTCCAAGTCTTGCTCAAATTTTTCAAAAAGAAACTGTTTGTCATAATCGTGGAAAGTGTCCACAATTTCGTCGGCAAAACGCACAAATCCGTAAATGTTGTAAATATCTGACCTAATTGAGTTGTCCAACATCTTTGTCGCGAGCGCAAAAGAGGTGCTGTAAGATTGCGTAACAATTTTACTACAGATGTATGAAACGTTGTCAAAAATGTTTTTCATTTTCTCAAGTTTTTTGGAGGATTAGGTCAGATACCAGTTTCCCAGAAATCAAGGAAGGGGGGACTCCTGGACCGGGAACGGTCAATTGGCCGGTAAAAAACAGATTCCTTACTTTACTACTTTTTAGGTTCGGCCTTAAAAAGGCAGTTTGTCTTAAGGTATTGGCCATTCCGTAGGCATTTCCTTTGTAAGAGTTATACTGCTCAACAAAATCGTTCACACAAAAACTCTCCGTGAATAGAATAGCATCTTTGGTAGATTGTCCTGTGCGCTTATCAAATCTATCTATTACAATATCAAAATATTGCGATCGTAATTCCGGCGTGTCCTCAAGACCCGGTGCAATGGGAACAAGAAAAAATCCTGCTTCGCAATCCGTGGGCGCCATTGAGGCATCGGTTACCGACGGAAAGTTGACATAAAACAGCGGCTTACTGGGCCACTGGGGATTATCGTAGATTTCCTCGGCGTGTCTTTCAAAATCTGTGTCAAAAAATAGGTTGTGGTGCTCAATATTTTTTAGCTTTTTGTTGAAGCCAACGTAAAAGAGCAGGGAAGAGGGGGCGTAGGTTTTCTTTTCCCAGTACGTTTCTGAATATTGCCTGTATTGAAAGGGCAAAAGGGTTTCGGAATGATGATAGTCCGCACCACTGATTACATACTCAGAGGTAAAGGTTTTGCCTCCTGTCTTAATCCCGCTCACAATTCCATTCTCAACCAAAATCTCTTCAACAGGACTATTGGTATGGAATACAACACCCAATTCTTCAGCCAAACTTTTCATGGCTTTTATGATCTCATACATCCCACCTTTGGGGTGCCAAGTACCCAAGCCAAAGTCGGCGAAATTCATAAAACTGTAAAAAGACGGTGTCTTACTCGGTTTTGCCCCCAAAAAGAGAACCGGAAATTCTAAAGTCGATATCAGTTTAGGATTCTTAAAACGTTTCCTGACCTCGTGGCTTATGGTCTTAAAAAACTGGTCTACCCGAAGTACGGTTTCTTTAGTAACCAATTCTAAAGGAGAGAGGCCCGGTCGCAATACCACTTTGTTGATGGCAATATCGTAGTTTTCTTGTGCCTTTTCAATGAATTTGCGCAAATGCTGGCTGCTTCCTGTTTCGATTCTTTCGAATTCTTCACATATTTTGTCCATACAATCACCAATGGTGATTACGTCATCACTGAAGAAAATTTTATAGGCTGGATCAAGTTTGTCTAGTTGGTAGTAGTCCGATGTCTTTTTTCCGAAATCATTAAAAAACTTTTCAAAAATATCGGGCATCCAGTACCAACTTGGTCCAATATCGAAAGTAAACCCTTCTTTATGCAATTGCCTCGCTCTACCACCTACGGTTTCATTCTTTTCGAATACAGTAACGTCATAGCCTGCGTTCGCCAAATAACAGGAAGTCGAAAGCGAAGAAAAACCAGAACCTATGACAATAACTTTTTTCATTAAGATAGGAGGACTAAAGCGTTGAAATTACATGCTCTATGGAATTAAACGTTGAGATGGAATTAGGAAGAGAATCTTGGGCTATATGTTGAATTTGATGTCCAAGTACCCAAAGCTTGGAAGCTCCTGATAAGTTCAATGTTTTGGAGAACTTTTCAAAATAGGCCGTGAGTTCATCTTTTGTGGGTGAAACTGTGAAATAAGACACAAAATACAGATTATCGTAGTACTTCAACAAATCCACCAAACTTTCAATAGGCATGGTTTGGCCCAGATAAATGGATTTATATCCTCTAAGGGTTATCTCGTAATTAAGATATAACAATCCTATTTCGTGTATTTCATTTTCAGGTAAGAAAAGAGCAAAAACCTTATCCTTTTTTGTAGGCTCTACCAACTGAAGCTTTTCAGTGTTGATATAAATTTTTTGCTTAATCAAATGAGTAATAAAGTGCTCGTGCGCCGGACTAATGGTATCTGTTTGCCAAAGAAGTCCAAGTTCGTTCAAAAGCGGAATAAAAACCTCGTTGAAAATATCTCGGAACGACCTGTCGGATAAAAGACTGTTATAGGTGTTGAGAAAAAGGGTTTGGTCAAAGTTGATCATAGCCAATTTGAAGGCATTGATGGCATGATTCTTTTCACTGTTGTTTGCTACAATTTCACGAACCATAATTGGGATGTGGGATTCATCCAATTTGGCAATCTTTGAAATCTTGTATCCGTTGTTGTAGAGGAGAGTTATGTTTAACAGCTTTTGAAGACTTGCTAAACTGTAGAACCTAATATTTGTGCTTGTCCGTTCGGGAGAAAAAAGATTATATCGTTTTTCCCAAATCCTTATTGTATGGGCCTTTATGCCAGAAAGGTTCTCCATATCCCGTATGCTAAAAGATTTTTTTACATTGTTCATCTTTTTGATATAATCGTTAAACAAATTTACAATTTAAATCGGCACGACCTAACATATAGTCTTAAAATTTGGTTATTTTCTTAAGTATTTCTAAAGAATTCCGAGGTTAAAATGAGAAAGGAGGCTATAAAAAAAACCGCATTCAATGCGGTTTTGTGCCCACGACTGGAGTCGAACCAGCACGTCCGTAAGGACACTACCCCCTCAAGGTAGCGTGTCTACCAATTCCACCACGTGGGCCTAGGATAGTACGGAAGTTAAACAAAAAAAGTTAAGCTTGTGGCCTAACTTTTGGTGACCTGACTGGGGCTCGAACCCAGGACCCTCTCCTTAAAAGGGAGATGCTCTACCAACTGAGCTATCAGGTCATTTATCTACTTATCTTGATAAGCGGGTGCAAATATAAGTTCTATAATTTATTTGACAAGCCCAAATAGTGATAAATTTGTGTTTTTTTGACAACTCCTTTAAATCCTATAAATGAAAGTAGTTTTAGTAGGTTATATGGCTAGCGGGAAGTCTTCCGTTGGCAAATTATTGGCCAATGAACTTAAGGTTCCATTTCTTGATTTGGACACCTTTATTGAAGAAGAGGTGGGTATGCCAATTCCAAGGATTTTTGAAGAAAAAGGAGAGATTTTTTTTAGAAAATTGGAATACAAATTGCTGAACCAGGTTCTAATGGAAAATGACAGCCTGGTGTTATCTACCGGAGGTGGAACCCCTTGCTACGGAACAAATATGGACTCCATTCTACAGAATTCCGACCTGGCGGTATACCTGCAGCTTTCGATTCCAGCATTGGTAAAACGTCTAGTTGTTGAAAAGGAGGATAGGCCTTTGGTGAGGCATTTAAATGAAGAGGATTTACCAGAGTTTATCGGAAAACACTTGTTCGAGAGAAGACCGTTTTACAGTCAAGCCCAGCTCACCGTAAATTCAGACGAAAAAAGCTTAGAGCAGATAGTTGCAGAAATCAAGGCAAATTACTCCAAATAAACCGCATAATTTTTTGCAGTAAACTCCACTTTTACATGTTCATGGAGCGAAGTGGACAAAGAAATCCCTTTATAATCGGCCTTTACTGGATATTTTTTGTGGTTTCTATTTACCAGAACAGCAGTTTTCAATTGCTTTATAGGAGTTTTTAAAAAATGAAAAACCCCATAAATTAAAGTAGATCCAGAGTTGAGCACGTCGTCGACCAAAACTATGGACTTGTTTTCATAGGCATTTTCTTCTATTGACGTACTGACACCACTTTGTAATGGATTGTTTTTATCCATTTTCACCTTACAAAGTATTATGGAGGCATCTGTAATTTTCTTTAGGACTGAAACAATTTTTTCAGCGAATTTCATGCCTCCTCCTTCAATACCTGCAATCACTATTTCTTTTTCAGAAACATTGGCTTCATAAATCTGATAGGCAATTCGCTTTACCTTGTGGGCGATTTGGTCGTGTTTAAGAATTTGATTTTCCATATCTAAAATTAGCCATAAAAACTAAGAAGCGTCCACATCTGAATCTCCTAAATAGTCATCAATGTCCCGTCTATCTTTCTTAGTGGGCCTGCCTAGCCCTTTTTTGCGATAATGATCTTTTGCCATCTTCAAAAGCTCGTTATGCGCAAAAGCATCCTTGGGTGTGGTGTCCTTTCTATAGATATCGACCAATTTGGCACCAACTCTACTCTCCGGAATGTCAAGAACTACCATTTCGTAATCAATTTGATTCTTTCTAAGGACAATTTTATCCATTGGATAAACTTCCCTAGATGGTTTTACCACACTGCCGTTAATTCGAACCTGTCCTTTTTTAACAGCGTTTGTAGCAATATTTCTTGTTTTAAAATACCGTGTGCTCCAAAGATATTTGTCGATACGCATACCTCTTGCAAATCTTTGTTAAGGGAATTATCAAAAATAGTGGAAAATTGTATCTTGCATCGCTAAAAATGAATTTGATGTTGAAAAGGATTTTATTTGTTGGGTTTATCGTTTTTTTAGCACTTTCCTGCGGCAATGATGATGAAGGGTTTGAAAGTATACCACCAAGATTGTTGGCTGAGGTTTCGCCTGAGAACGATGAAGAAATAAGAGAGTTCCTAGATACTCACTTTTTTAACTATGAGGAATTTGAAACTCCACCTCTTGAATTCGATTTTAAAATACGTATCGATACTATTGCTGGTGATAACTCGGATAAAAGACCATTGGCAGAATTTATGCGCGACACGGTTATTACGGTTTCTTCCTTTGAGCTATTGCTCGGCGAAGAAGAAACGGATGTTCCTCATACATTATACTATTTATCCCTTCGGCCTGGAATTGGAGGAGCTGCCAGCCCGGAAGGAAGAAAACCGACGGTTGCCGATTCTGTATTTGTTAGGTACGAAGGAAAGACATTGGATGGCTCCAGTTTTGATGGTGCCGACAATCCTGTTTGGTTTGACTTGGCCCGTTTACAGGATTTGACACAAGGTTTTCGAGGGTTTGCAGAAGGTGTACCGAAGTTTGTAACTGGCGGTGCTCCCATATCAAATCCTGATGGAACGGTGGATGTTGAAGATTTTGGAATCGGATTAATAATTTTTCCTTCCGGATTGGGAAGTTTTAGTACGATTCGTAGCGGTATTCCGCAATATAGTCCTCTTATGTTTACAATAGATTTGTTTACGCTCAATGAAACTGACCATGATGGGGATGGTGTACCTTCTATTCAGGAAGATGTTGATGGAAATAGGTATTTATATGACGATAACACAGATTTTGAATCAGAAACCGGGGTTCGATTCGCTAATTTTCAAGACCCAGATGATGATGGGGATGGAGTGTTGACCAGAGATGAGATATCGGACAGCAATGGGAATATTATCTTTCCCTACCCCGATTCTAATAATGATGGAACGCCGGATTATCTCGACCCTGACGTAAATTAAAACAAAAAAGGCCCCATTCTGTGGGGCCTTTTTTGTTTCATCTCCTACCTTTAATTATTTTGTTTACTGCTTAAATCTACCGACAAACTAAAGATAACCTGCGAAGGTCTAGTATCTACCCTTCCAGAAATATCGGTTATGTTATCTCCAATAAATGCAGCTTCATTTTCTGAGAATCCACGTTCGTAACGGACATCAAATCCTAACCTTCCTAAGTTCACACCTGCTCCAATATGTAAACCAACGGTAAAATCATTTTCCACATCGGAAACGCTTACATTGTCCAAATCATTACTTAGGGTATATTGAAAGGCAGGTCCACCAAATACGTGCAGTGGGCCAATGATTTTATACCCTAACAAAACAGGTAAATCCAATTTAGAAACGTCATAGTCACTTGAGTTTCCATCAATGTCATAGGTACTTTTGGTACGGGTATAAATCAATTCAGGTCTTAGATAGATTTTGGGAAAATCCAATTTCCCCCAAAAACCAACATGGTAGCCCGCATTGCCCTCACCACCATCGGTGATGTTTTCGGCAGCATCTCCAATGCTTCCTATCAAATCCCCGTTTTTGTTGTAGCTAAGTCCTGCTTTGAGTCCCCAACCTGAACCAGATTGAGCGATTGCAGTGAAACCGAAAAGGCCAAGCACTGCCAGAAGAAGTGTTTTTTTCATAAGTGTTCCGTTTTTTAGTGATGAACTATATTATCAAAGATGATACCGAAAACTATTTTCGTTTCAACACATTTAAAACGGCCGCCTCAATGGCTTTATTGTTCAATCCATATTTCTCCATAAGTAGTTCTGGTGTACCACTTTCCCCGAATGTATCCTTTGTGGCCACAAACTCTTGTGGTGCCGGATGATGCTGAGTCAAAACTCGCGCAACACTTTCGCCAAGACCTCCCAAATAGTTGTGCTCCTCAGCGGTGACTACACATCCAGTTTTTTTAACTGAATCCAGAATGGCTTTATCATCAAGAGGTTTGATCGTATGAATGTTGATGATCTCAGCAGAAATACCTTGGTTTTCCAAATTTTCTGCAGCAATCAACGATTGCCATACCAAATGCCCCGTAGCTATGATGGTGACATCCGTCCCTTCGTTTAGGAGCAAGGCTTTGCCAATTTCGAAAGTTTGGTCAATAGGGGTAAAGTTTGGAACCTTGGGCCTACCAAACCTAAGGTAGACAGGGCCATTGTGCTCCGCTATAGCAATGGTTGCCGCTTTGGTCTGATTAAAATCACAAGGATTGATGACTGTCATTCCCGGTAGCATTTTCATCATTCCAATATCCTCCAAAATTTGGTGCGTTGCTCCGTCCTCTCCCAGCGTAAGTCCTGCATGGGAAGCGCAGATTTTTACATTTTTCCCGGAATACGCTATGGACTGTCGTATTTGGTCGTACACCCGTCCAGTGGCAAAATTTGCAAAGGTGGAAGCAAATGGAATTTTCCCTCCTATTGTGAGACCTGCTGCAATGCCCATCATGTTGGCCTCGGCAATACCAACCTGGAAGAAACGCTCTGGGTTTTCGGCAATAAAAGTTTCGATTTTCAAAGAACCCACAAGGTCGGCACACAATGAAACCACATTGGGGTTGGTTCGACCAAGCTCTGTCATTCCGGCTCCATAACCACTTCGGGTATCTTGTTTGCCTTGATCTGTATATTTTTTCATAATTGCGTTCAGATAGAATTAATAATCGCCCAGAGTCTCCGGATTTTGTGCCAGCGCTGTTGCCAATTGCTCATCATTAGGCGCCTTGCCATGCCAAGCATGGGTATGCATCATAAAATCGACACCATTTCCCATTACGGTTTTCATAACGATACAAACGGGTTTGCCTTTACCTGTTCGGGATTTGGCTTCATTGAGACCATCGATCACTTGCTTCAGGTCATTACCGTTTTCAATTTCAAGAACGTCCCAACCGAAAACCCTGAATTTTTCACCTACATCTCCCAAAGGCATAACATCCTTCGTAGCTCCATCAATTTGCTGTCCGTTTCGATCTATGGTAGCGATGAGGTTATCGACATTTTTTCCAGCAGCATACATTATGGCCTCCCAATTTTGTCCCTCCTGCAATTCGCCATCCCCATGAAGACTGAACACCAAATGGTCATCCCCATTCAGTTTTTTTGCCAGTGCGGCACCAATGGCAACCGACATACCTTGGCCCAAAGACCCCGATGCTACTCGAACACCCGGTAAACCTTCGTGGGTTGTAGGGTGGCCTTGTAAACGCGAGTCAATTAGACGAAAGGTGTTCAATTCTTCCAACGAAAAATAGCCTTTACGGGCCAATACACTGTAAAATACCGGAGAGATGTGACCGTTGGAAAGAAAAAAGACATCTTCCCCCTTTCCGTCCATATCGAATCCTTCCTTGAGTTCCATAATTTCGTTGTATAGGGCAACAAAAAATTCCGTACAACCCAATGAACCTCCGGGGTGTCCAGAATTTACTTTGTGCACCATACGTAGAATGTCGCGACGAACTTGGGTTATCAAGTTCTGCAATTCTTCATAGTTTGGCATTTCTTGAGATTTATGTTTCCAAATGTAACCGCAATCTTTTGGCTTTACAAGAGGAGCACCGTATTAATTTTAACAAGGTATTTTATTTTAGGGTTTCTGCCTTGGGTTCAACTTTATTTTTTTGTTAGGGACTTGGTGTGTAGCAGTTGGCTATATTTGCCCCACTAAAGAATTGGATTGGACTTTAACCTTGTAAAAAAAGACGTTGGCAGCAGCGCTCGTGCAGGAAAGATAACCACTGACCATGGAGTTATAGAAACTCCCATATTTATGCCTGTTGGTACAGTCGCTTCCGTAAAAGGGGTGCATCAACGTGAACTGAGGCAAGACATCAACCCAGATATCATTTTAGGGAACACGTATCATCTATACCTACGACCTGGAATGGAGATATTGGAGCAGGCCGGAGGACTTCATAAGTTTATGGGATGGGACAGAAACATTCTTACCGATAGTGGAGGGTATCAGGTATACTCATTATCCGATAACAGAAAAATAAAGGAGGAAGGGGTTACTTTCAAATCCCATATTGATGGAAGCAAACATTTTTTTTCTCCAGAAAATGTTATAGAGATTCAGCGTACCATCGGTGCTGATATTATTATGGCTTTTGATGAATGTACACCGTATCCCTGTGATTATGAATATGCCAAAAAATCAATGCATCTAACCCATAGATGGCTTGACCGTTGCGTTTCGCATTTTAAAAAAACACCGCCAAAATATGGTTATTCCCAGGCGTTGTTTCCCATCGTGCAGGGATCTACTTTCAAGGATTTACGAAAACAATCTGCGGAATATATTGCCTCGGTAGAAGCTGAAGGTAACGCTATCGGAGGACTTTCGGTAGGCGAGCCGGCTGAAGAGATGTACGGAATGACAGAAGTGGTCTGCGAAGTTTTACCAGAAGATAAACCTCGATACCTGATGGGCGTGGGGACACCAATCAACATTTTGGAAAATATTGCATTAGGTATTGATATGTTCGATTGTGTAATGCCTACTCGTAATGCCCGTAACGGAATGTTGTTTACTGCTCACGGTACGATAAATATTAAAAACAAAAAATGGGAAGCTGACTTTTCTCCTATTGATGAAATGGGTATAACCTTTGTCGATACCGAATATTCAAAAGCGTACTTGAGACATTTGTTCGCTGCCAATGAATTTTTGGGCAAACAAATCGCCACGATTCATAATTTGGGCTTTTACCTTTGGTTGGTTCGAACGGCCAGAGAGCGTATTTTAGCCGGGGATTTTGCAGAGTGGAAGACCCAAATGGTCAAACAGATGGACAAACGATTATGAAGCTGACAATTCTCGATAGATATATTCTTAAACGTTACTTGGTAACCTTTATGGGGATGCTTTTGCTTTTTATCCCCATTGGGATTATGGCCAATTTGGCTGAAAAAGTCGGGAAAATTATTGATAACGAGGCCCCACTTGCAGAAGTAGTTCAGTATTACGGCAATTTTACTTTGGTAATAGGTAATCTTCTTTTGCCAATTTTTCTATTTCTTTCGATTATTTTTTTCACGTCAAAACTGGCCAGTAACACTGAGATTATCGCAATCTTAAGTTCTGGTGTTTCTTATGGGCGTTTTCTTAGACCTTATTTAATAGGTGCTACCCTGGTGGCCATTCTTATTTTTATGATGGGAATGTTTATTGTACCCCATGCCAGTATTGGCTTTAATGAGTTTGAATTCAAATATTTCAAAAGGGGAAGAAAGGACAGGGTAACCAATAACATTTTCAATCAGCTCAACGAAAGGGACTATATCTACGTAAGTAGCTTTGATCCCAATCGGAAAATAGGATATAATTTCACCTATGAGCATTTTGATTCCATCCAAAAACTGGACTATAAAATCTCAGCTTCCAATATTAGGTGGGTAGAAAAAGACAGTGTTTATCGATTGACCAACTACGTCAAAAGAAAGCTTCGTGACAACGATGTGGAGCATATGGAGACCAAAAGACGTTTGGATACCATTTTTACATTTAAGATTGAAGACCTAACGCCTGTTTCTTATGTTGCTGAGACAAAGAATCTATTTGAGCTCAATGAGTTTATTGATGACCAAACACAAAAAGGAGCGTCCAACATAAACGCTTATGTTTTGGTCAAATACAAACGCTGGGCTTTACCTATTGCTGCTTTTATACTGACGATAATAGCAGTTGCGGTTTCCTCCGTAAAGCGCAGGGGAGGTATGGGCCTCAATTTGGCCTTTGGTATAGGTGTGGCCTTTATTTATATCTTTTTTGATAAGGTTTTTGGAACATTGGCCGAGCAATCGGGATTCTCACCTCTTCTCGCGGTCATCATTCCCAATATGTTATTTGGAGTTTTTGCAGTGTATATGTTAATGAAAGCCAAGAGGTAACGCCAAAAATGGCATTTTCCTATCATCCATAAAAGCAGATAAGGGAAGAGGTATCCTCTAAAGTTTTATATTTGCGCCACTATATTTTCAGAAATCGACTTCGATGGAATATCTAGATTTTGAACTCCCCATAAAGGAACTTGAAGACCAACTTCAAAAGTGTATGGTCATTGGCGAAGAAAGTGATGTTGATGTCACTGAGACTTGTGCCCAGATTGAAAAAAAGCTTGAAGAGACCCGAAAAGATATTTATAAAAACCTTTCAGCGTGGCAGAGGGTACAATTGTCAAGACATCCCAACAGACCATATACCATGGACTATATCAACGCTATTTGCGGTGATACGTTTCTAGAACTTCATGGTGACCGAAATGTTCGTGATGATAAGGCGATGATTGGTGGTCTGGGAAAGATTGGGGACCAAAGCTACATGTTCATTGGGCAGCAGAAAGGTTACAATACAAAAACAAGACAGTACCGAAATTTCGGTATGGCAAATCCTGAAGGGTACCGTAAGGCATTGCGCTTGATGAAGTCTGCGGAAAAGTTTGGAGTTCCCGTGGTGAGTTTTATTGACACTCCTGGGGCGTACCCGGGTATTGAGGCAGAGGAACGGGGTCAAGGCGAGGCCATTGCGCGAAACATTTTGGAAATGACCCGCTTGAAAGTACCTATTATTGTTGTCATTATTGGTGAAGGTGCCTCAGGAGGCGCTTTGGGTATCGGTGTAGGTGATAAGGTGCTAATGCTTGAAAATACATGGTACTCTGTGATTTCACCGGAATCTTGTTCATCCATTCTTTGGAGAAGCTGGGAATACAAGGAACAAGCAGCAGAAGCCCTTAAGCTTACCGCTTCTGATATGAAAAGACTAAAGCTCGTTGATGAAATAGTAAAAGAACCTTTGGGAGGGGCCCATTCGAATAGAGAAAAAACCTTCGAAACGGTTAAGAATAAAATTTCGGCGCATTTTGAAGAGTTAAAAAAGTTATCACCAAAAGAATTGGTGAAAACTCGAATGGAAAAGTATGCTACGATGGGGGTGTTCAACGACTAACCGCCATTTTCCTTCTTTGTAGCGACAACTTTTTCCCTCGTGATAAACATTTTTTGGTTATTAACATTTTATTTTAGGTTATCAACAGTACTTTTGTTGAATACCTGTTGACATGGTGTTCTCCCAACCTTAGGTTAACTTAAGGTTAATTAGCTACTTTCGCAGTTATGGAAAAGCCTAGCCCAATACTTGGTCATCGCGTAGACAAGTCAACTCTAATCAGTCTTGAGAAAGGAAAAATTCCTCCTCAAGCAGTTGATTTAGAGGAGGTTGTATTGGGAGCCATGATGATTGACAAAAAAGGTGTGGATGAGGTAATCGATATTTTACATCCAGATGTTTTTTACAAAGATGCCCACAAATATATTTATGAAGCTATCTTCAAATTGTTTGAAACGTCTGAACCTGTTGATTTATTAACCGTTTCCTCGCAATTAAAAAAAGATGGGCAGCTAGAAGCCGTAGGTGGCGACTTTTACCTCATAAAACTGACTCAAAAAGTAGCTTCTTCAGCTCATATCGAGTTTCATGCGCGTATCATTCTTCAAAAGTATATCCAGCGCAGCCTAATAAAGATATCAAGCGAAATCATCGAAGAGGCATACAGTGATTCCACCGATGTTTTTGACCTTTTGGATAATGCTGAAGCAAAACTGTATGACATTACACAGGGCAATTTGAAGCGTTCGGCAGAAACGGCTATGAATTTGGTCATTCAGGCCAAGAAAAAAATAGAGGAAATTTCCAATAAGGAGGGATTGAGTGGGATTCCGTCAGGATTTGATAAATTGGATAAGTTAACTTCGGGATGGCAGCCTAGTGATTTGATTATCGTTGCCGCAAGACCAGGGATGGGTAAAACGGCCCTTACGCTTTCCATGGCCCGTAATATTGCTGTAAATTCAGAAATTCCAGTCGCGTTCTTCTCCTTGGAGATGTCATCAGTACAATTGATTACCCGTTTGATTTCGTCAGAAACCGGGCTTTCCTCTGAAAAATTACGTACTGGTCGCCTTGAAAAACATGAATGGGAGCAGTTGAACGTGAAGGTAAAAGCTCTGGAAAAGGCCCCTTTGTTCATTGATGATACGCCGTCGCTTTCCATTTTTGATTTGCGTGCTAAGGCGCGACGTTTGGCTTCACAACATAAAATCAAGCTAATTGTTATCGATTACCTACAACTGATGACCGCAGGCGGGAGCCAAAAAGGAGGGAACAGGGAGCAAGAGATTTCTACCATTTCTCGTAATCTTAAGGCATTGGCCAAAGAATTGAACGTACCGGTAATCGCATTATCCCAATTATCCCGAGCCGTGGAAACCAGAGGAGGTAGCAAACGCCCCATACTTTCAGATTTGAGGGAATCGGGAGCTATTGAACAGGATGCCGATATTGTTTCTTTCATCTATCGACCCGAATATTATAAAATTGACGAGTGGGATGACGAGGAGCGAACCCCCACCCAGGGTCAGGCTGAGTTCATTGTGGCGAAACACCGTAATGGTGGATTGGATAATATTAGGTTAAAATTCATTGGAGCACTCGGTAAATTTGATAACTTGGAGGACTTTGATTCCCCATTTGAGTTCCAATCAAAGATGAACGCAGATGAGGACAATCCATTCGCAACCCCGAACCTACCCAGCGCGGATGAGGCTTTCGGAAGTGCGATGAACGGCGATGATCCAGATGACAATGATGTACCTTTTTAAAAGTATAAGCTCCAAAATCCAAAAAAGTTTTACAGGTATTCTTATTATCGTTTTGATAGCCTTTTGTTATCAAGCTAAGGCATCCATGATTCTTGTGCCCATGGATGCAGATAGTCAAGAAAATCACCTTAAAGCCTACGGCATCACCTATTGGGTACTTACCAAACAGCAAAAAGTACAATGGTTGTTGAACTACAGGGGAGGTTCCTTTTTACTTCCTGATGGAGAGGTAATCCGAAAAGAATGCCAGATTAGAGGGGTTTCCTTTGAAGTATTGTCAGATGCCCAAGCTGAATCCATTCTAGACGGGATAAGTAGCCCATCTCAGAATCAAGAAGCAGTAATTCTTGAGAAGGCTCCCAAAATAGCCGTGTATTCCCCAAAAGGCAACCAACCTTGGGATGACGCCGTAACTATGGTACTCACCTATGCAGAGATTCCATATATCACCATATACGATGAAGAGGTTTTGGATAACAAATTGGCCCTTTACGATTGGTTACACCTTCATCATGAAGATTTTACGGGGCAATTCGGAAAGTTTTATGGCGCATACAGAGCGGCACCTTGGTACATTCAAAGCAAAAAAGAAGCGGAATCTTTGGCGCAAAAATTAGGTTTTTCCAAGGTATCGGAACAAAAAAGGGCAGTAGCCGTAAAAATAAGGGACTATGTTATCGGTGGAGGGTTTATGTTTGCCATGTGTTCGGCAACGGATAGTTTTGATATTGCATTAGCTGCTGAAAATGTGGATATCTGCGAACCCATGTTTGATGGTGACCCTTCTGATGCCAATTACCAAGGAAAGCTTGATTTTAAAAACACATTTGCCTTTACGGATTTCATCTTGGAGCGTAATCCATTGCGATATGAATTTTCTTCCATTGATATGACCAACAAGCGACGAAACGTTCCTCGCGAGTCGGATTATTTCTCTTTAATGGAGTTCTCTGCAAAATGGGATCCTGTACCCACTATGCTGACCCAGAACCACACCACCTTGGTCAAAGGTTTTATGGGCCAGACCACAGCGTTTACCAGAAACCA
>NZ_JANQIH010000030.1 GCF_028282265.1 Allomuricauda sp. | reverse complement strand
CAAAAAACGATTTAAAGAAAGGGGTCAACACGATTACGCTTTTTGATGAAAAAAACAATCCAATTTTGGAACGAATGGTTTTCAACAGAACGGGGATTGCTTCCCAAACCCCTTCGGTAAAACTTCAGCAGCTACCAAAGGACTCGCTTTTGGTTGAGATTGAAAAAGCCATACCCAATGCAAAGCTTAGTATTTCTGTGCTTCCAAAAAACACTTTGGCGTATGATCAGGAGAGCAGTGTTTTTAGCACGATGTATCTGAGTCCTTATCTATCGGGTTTTATTGAAAATCCCAACTACTATTTTGGTGATGTGTCTGACCAAAAAGATTATGATTTAGACCTACTTCTTTTAACCCAAGGCTGGAGCAGATATGAATGGAACGATATTTTTTACCATCCTCCAATGGAATCGCATGCTTTTGAGGATGGTATGGTCTTAGAAGGAACTGTACAGATTCAAAAACCGAGATTTAATGGAAATATAATTCTTCACGGTACAGCTCATCATGGCCAACAGCTTATCCCAATAAATCAAGAACAGAATAAGTTTTTTATTACTTCCTTTTTTCCGGAAAAAGATGAAAAGCTCTATTTTTCATTTGCTGATAAAAAGGGGAACTTGACCAAACCAGGGACTTACGTAGCACTTACCAATGCCATGTATGCCGATAGAGTCTTAAAAACCTGGACCGAGAATCCTGAATACAAAAATGATATGGAAGAAGTGAATGTTTCTAACGTTGAAAATATTATTTCTGACAGGACTATTCAGTTAGACGAAGTAGTTATCAGTGAGGTTAAAAAAACAACGGTTTCTGAAGATAATGTGTTCACCCCTGCATTTCTGAAAAATAAACTGAAGGAAATAGATAGGAGGGCTGTCAATGACCATATACTCTTTACAGATTTGATTCGGTCCCTTGAACCTTACGATGTGACAGAAGGTTTGGGAAGTGTTTCGATAAGGTCAAGAAGAGGTGGAGGCGTTAACCTTGTACTTGACGGTATGCGACTTCCAAATTTAGATGCTTTGTATAGGCTTCCTACAGGGCAAGTAGAAAGCTATTTTTTTGATAGATTATCCAGATATGAGGGTACGATGGCTGGTTTTAGGGAAACGCTCTATGTTTTTTTAAGAAGGGGTGAAGAACTCTTAGGAGAAGCTGATATTGACTTTCCTAAAGCCACAGAAATAACAGTGAATAATGGATTTGAGCGTCCAAAAACTTTCTACATGCCAAAATATACTACCTTTTTTAGCAAGGCTTTCGAGAACTTTGGTACCATTCATTGGATAACTGACCTGGAAACGAATACAAACGGTAATGGTAAATTCAAAATTTTGAATACTGGTGTTGAAGAGATTTCATTCTTCATCGAAGGCATGTCTACCAATGGACGGTTCTTGTCATCGGAAGTAACTGTCAATGTTCCATCATCAAAATAAAAGGTTCATTGCGCGCTTTTATCAGATTCAAGAAGTATCCTCCCCATACATAGATTATCTGCAACCGGCTTTTATCCCTGTGATTTTTTGAAGATAGGAAGACGAATAATCTAATCATTGTTTGTTGGTTTTTAAGCTGTTTTCACCTCTTAAATTGAAGTTAACTTTTTGAATAAAAGTTGTATTCCTAAGAATATGTTGTTATTTTTTAAGAAAAGTCTGTACTATGAAGAAAAATGCTCCCAACTTTCTAAAATTCCTCGCATTCCTCTTTCCTTTATTAATTTTTGCTCAAACAACAAAGACAAACCCTGAACCAAATACTTCTTTAGCAGCTTACCACGAAATGCCAAAGGAGATCATGTATATGCACTTGAATAAGACCGCCTATGTGCAAGGTGAAGAGATTTGGTTTGCCGGATACATTTTGAACCAAAAGAGTAAAAAACCTTTTAGTAAGACCACTAATGTTTATATCGGTGTTTATGATAGTATTGGAAATCAATTGAACAAGCATCTTTTTCTGAGCAGGGGCGGATATTTTAAGGGCAACATTTTTCTGGATAGCACTTACTTGGCGGGCACCTACTATTTAAAGGCCCATACCAACTGGATGCGGAACTTTAGGGAAATTGATGGTTTTGTACAAAGAATAAAGGTGCTCTCCTCCTCAACACTTCAAAATGTGACCCAATCGGTTATCAGTAACTATGATGTACAGTTTTTACCAGAAGGGGGCAATATGTTAAGTGGAGTTGACAACAACGTAGGAGTCAAGATTCTTAACAATAAGGGTTATGGTGTTGCGGTAAATGATATAAAGATTATTGATAGTCGAGGGGTGCTGGTAGCGGAAGTCTCTACTTCAAAACTGGGCATGGCCAAATTTGGCATTAAACCTTTAAAAGGGGTGTCATATCATGCTGAAATCAGTTTTGCAGACGGTACTTCAGAAACATATAGGCTTCTTGAGCCGGAGCCCAGAGGAGTGAATATCAAGTTCCAAAACAATCCATATCATAACAAGGTTGGGTTAATGTTCGAGACCAACAAGGAAACAGTCCAAACATCAACTAAATCAGAGTTCTATTTTTTATTGCATCAGGACGGAAAATCGAAAAAGGTACCGGTAAAGTTTAATGCAGCGAAGCTTTCAGAAGTATTTTTCTTGGATAGGAACGAGTTGGAGAAAGGGGTGAACCTGATAACCCTGTTTGATTCGGAAAACCGGCCCATTCTTGAAAGAATGTTTTTTAATAAAAAGGATTTGCTGTCCCATAGTACCTCGGCAAGTACCGGTATTTCTGGAAAAGATTCACTCATTGTTTCATTGAATACGGAACTTCCCAATGCGCAACTCAGTGTTTCGGTACTGCCGTCCAACACATTGGCATATGACCCTTCTGACAATATTTTCAGTGCTCTTTACCTAAGACCTTATGTTTCCGGATTCATTGAAAACCCCGGTTATTATTTTAGCTCAGACTCGAACAAAAAAGACTACGAGTTGGATTTGCTTTTATTGACCCAAGGATGGAGTAGGTTTGACTGGAACAATATTTTTAATAAACCACCAACGGAAGATTATGTATTTGAGGATGGGATGATATTAAACGGTACCCTGAATGCCCTGAGCACCAATTATGAGGGCCAGCTTGTGCTGCACAACACAAAATATCATGGCAAGCAGTTTATTTCGGTAGACGATGAGAAAAACAAATTCCTGGTCACCTCGTTCTTTCCTGAAAAAGATGAAAAGATGTTTTTGTCCATTGCAGACAAAAAGGGAAAACTTAGCAGACCTGGTGCTTACGTAACATTTACAAGCCAAAAGTACCGTGATCGTATAAATCAGATTTGGGCAGATAACGATAAAACCATGCAAAGTTTTCAATCGTATGTGCGTGATGTTGACAATATGATTACCGACAAGACCATTCAACTAAATGAAGTAGTCTTAACCGAGGAAAAGAGGGTGCCCTTGGCAGAAAATAACCCTTTTGTCCCAGCCTTTTTGAAATCGAAGGTTACAGAAATTAACCAACGGGCTGTTGAAGATTACCCACGTTTCATAGATTTATTGCGAGTTGAGGGGAGATATGATGTAAGCGAAAGTGGGGTCAGATCCAGACGTGGGGGAGGCATAAATTTCGTTCTTGATGGGCAGTTTCAACCCAATCTTGACATTCTATTCAGTCTTTGGACGGGTCAAGTTGAAAGCTATTGGGTCGATAGGTTGTCTCGGTATGAGGGGGCACGAAGTCGATTGCGTGAGACGGTCTATGTTTTTTCACGACGAGGTAAGGAACTGTTAAGACGCGATGATACGGTTCCGGGAAGCGCATTGGAAATACAGGTAAAAAATGGTTTTGAACCTACAAAGTCCTTCTACATGCCCAAGTATGCAACTTTCGCCGATAAGGCTTTCGAGAATTTTGGTACGATTCATTGGGAATCCGGTTTAATGCTTGACGAAAAAGGTAGATGTCAGTTCAATGTTTTGGATACAGGAACTAAAAACATTTCTCTCTTCATTGAGGGGATGTCCCCCGATGGACAGTTCTTGTCATCTTTGGTCACCGTTAAAGCTCCTTCATCAAAATAGCGGTCTTTTTCTGGTTTGTTCTTCCACTATGGAGGCCTAGACTGGTCTTTTCTGATAAGAGGCCCTGGCTGGGTGTGGTATGATAGGTTTAAGTTTTATGGCCTTCCTTCTTAAATTGACGTTAACATTTTTAGTAGGTGTTGGACGACGAAAAGTATGTTATTATTTTTATTAAAAGCATAGTTTATGTTTAGAAAGACTTCTATTGTTCAGGGGTTTGTACTTTTTTTACTTCCCATGGTAGCCTTAATAGGCCAATCCGTTGACTCAAACCCAAATCCAGAAGAGTCACTACTTTCCTACCACAACATGCCAAGAGAATCTCTCTTCATCCATAGCAATAAAACACTTTATGTTGCAGGAGAGGAAATTTGGTTTTCTGGATATGTGTTTGATAGAAAAAATCAGAAACCATTTGCGGCCACTACCAATGTGTATGTAGGAATATATGATAGCATCGGCAAACAAGTGGCGAAAAAGCTTTTTCTGAGTAGAGATGGTTATTTAAAAGGGAATATTCCTTTGGATAGTACTTTCACCGCCGGAACGTTTTATCTCAAAGCGAGTACAAACTGGATGCGCAACTTTAAAGAAGATGATTCGTTTGTTCAAAAGATAAAAATTTTATCGACATCACAAAAGACTGAACCCATTGATGATGCACCTTTGGAATATGATATTCAATTCTTACCGGAAGGAGGCGACTTGATTGCCGAAACAGTAAACAACATTGGGGTTAAGGTCTTAAATAGCAGAGGTTATGGGGTAGCACTTCAAAATATAAAAGTTTACGATAATCAGGGGGCATTGATAACCCAATTCAATACAACCCCTCTTGGATTTGCCAAATTTGATTTGACACCAAAACCGAGAGCTTCTTATTATGCCGAAGTAAACGAGGGAAACAACAAAAAGAAAAGGTTTAAACTACCCATAGCCAAACCAAAGGGAATCAATGTTAGGATTCAAAATAATCAGAACCAAGACAAGGTTGGCGTTGTTTTTCGTACAAATAAATCTACTATTGATGAGTTGGAGAGTCAGACTTTCTATTTTTTGATTCACAAGGATGAAAAATCGAAACGTATCCCCGTTTCTTTTGATAAGGAAGCCCTCTCGGCAGTGTTTTTTATAAATAGGGCAGATTTGGAAAAAGGAGTCAACATTATAACCTTATTTGATGAAAATAATGCGCCTGTCCTTGAAAGGATGATTTTTAATAATACTGATTTGGTTTTTGAGGATGAACTCATCGGTAAAACTACAGTATCCAAAGATTCTCTTTCAATTGGTTTTAACTCTCAATTCTCCAATGCTACGATTAGTGTTTCGGTATTACCCCAGGGTACCTCGTCTTACAATACTACCGACAATATTATCAGTACGTTTTACCTAAAACCTTACCTGTCAGGTTTTGTTGAAAATCCAAAATACTATTTTCTTGACCGTTCACAGAAAAAAGATTACGAACTTGATTTATTGATGCTCACTCAAGGTTGGAGCAGGTATTCTTGGAACAATGTTCAATTCAACGCACCAAAGGAAAAATATGCCTTTGAAGACGGAATGGTGCTCACAGGTACTGTATCGGCGTTAAAAGAGAACTTTAATGGTCAGATTCTATTGCATGATACAAGGTACCATGGTCAACAGCTTATTCCTGTAAGTTATGATAAGAACAAATTTGCCGTAGCCTCATTTTTTCCCGAAAGGGACGAGATACTGTATTTATCCCTGTTGGATAAAAATGGTAAGGTCTCTAGGCCTGGAGCTTATGTTACACTGAAGAACAATAGTTTTACCGAAACTCTTAACAACCGTTGGGAGGATAACTATAGGGACTTATTCGAGCAAGAAGACGAACCAACCAATATAGATTACCTTATCACTGATAAGACGATTTCGTTGGATGAGGTGTTGGTCACTGGAAATAGAAAAGAAAACATTACTGAAGATAACACTTTTGCTCTAAGTTTTTTAAAAAATAAGGTTACTGAAATAGACCGAAGAGCTGTTCAAGATTTCCCATTCTTTACTGATATTCTTAGAGCGAAATTTGGCTATGAAATTAGGGAAGACCTGCAGTTTGGAACCTTTTCTCGAATCAGTATTACCTCAAGAAGAGGAGGAAGCGTGAATCTGGTTATTGATGGGATAAGACAACCTGATTTTGACATATTGTACCGACTTCCAACAGGTCAGTTAGAAAGTTATTATGTAGATCGCCTTTCTAGGTTTGAAGGTGCAAGGAGTCAACTGAACGAAACACTGTATATTTTTACTCGCCGGGGTGCTGAATTAGGAAGAAATGAGGAGGATGAAACGAGAATACGTGCCCTGCAAATACCGGTCAAAACAGGTTTTGAAAAAACAAAAGAGTTCTATTTACCTAAATATTCGACTTTTTCTAACAGTGCTTTTGTAGATTATGGCATAATTCACTGGGAACCCCAATTGATTTTAGATGGGAACGGAAACGGCGAGTTTAAGGCTTTAAATACAGGACTTAAGGAAATAATTCTGTTTGTGGAAGGAATGTCTCCAAATGGAAAATTGGTATCTGCGATTAAAACCATAAATATTGCCGAACTCCCTTGACATTCAAGCCTTTTTTACAGGAAATCTTAAAAGCTTAACTTCTTTTTGCGCAGTTCAAAGTTTTGACCCAAATATACCTTGCGTACCATCTCGTCCTTAGCTAAATCTTCAGGAATTCCCGCTTTTAGGATACCCCCTTCAAACATCAAGTACGAACGTTCGGTAATGGCCAAGGTTTCCTGAACATTGTGGTCAGTTATTAAAATTCCAATGTTCTTGTTTTTAAGTTGCGCGACTATACGCTGAATATCCTCAACAGCGACAGGGTCGACCCCTGCAAAGGGTTCATCAAGTAAGATAAATTTTGGGTCTGTCGCCAAGGCACGGGCAATTTCGGTACGTCTTCTTTCACCACCCGACAGCAGGTCCCCTCGGTTTTTTCTGATATGTCCCAATCCGAATTCATCAATTAAGGACTCCATTTTCATGTGTTGTTCCTTCTTGCTGAGCTTGGTAAGTTGCAGAACGCTCAAAATGTTTTTCTCAATACTCAACTTTCGGAAGACAGAAGCTTCTTGCGCCAAATAGCCTATACCATTTTGGGCCCTGCGATACATAGGAAAATCTGTAATCTCCATATCATCAAGGAAAATCTTTCCCCCATTGGGTTTTATCAGGCCTACAATCATGTAGAAAGAAGTAGTTTTACCTGCCCCATTGGGGCCAAGAAGTCCGACAATTTCACCTTGATTGACCTCAAGGCTGATGCCTTTAACCACTTTTCGACCTCTATAGGCCTTCATTATGTTTTCCGCTCTTAGCTTCATAAGACCGGGCCAAAACTACACATATTCCTGTTTAAAGCGAAGATTTTGTGAACAAATTAGGAACCCTGACTTTCAAGATTTTCCCAGTATTCATAGGCTCTTCTCAAATGCGGTACTACAATGGTGCCTCCTACCAAGGTAGCGATTCCCAATGTCTCCATAACTTCTTCTTTTTGGGCTCCTGCGTCTTTGGCACTTTCTAAATGATATTTTACACAATCATCGCAACGCAGAACGGCTGATGCTACCAATCCTAAAAGTTCTTTGGTCTTAACATCCAATGCCCCGGCCATATAGGCATTGGTGTCCAAATTGAAAATGCGCTTGATCAACTTATTATTATCAGCTAGCAATTTTTCGTTCATTCTAGAACGGTAGGCATTGAATTCCTCTACTTTATTTGGCATTTTGTTTTGCTTTTTTAGCCTCGTTTTTTAAAACGACTTTAGAAATATAAATACTTACTTGGTATAGAACTAAAACGGGGACGGCGACCACAATTTGACTTGCTACATCCGGGGGCGTGATGATGGCCGAAAGTATCAAAACGAGTACAAGGGCAATCTTTCTGTATTTCTTCAGGATTTCAGGAGTTACCAATCCCACTTTGGTCAAAAAGTATATGATAATGGGTAGTTCAAACATAATTCCACAGGCAATCACTGAGGCCCTTACCGTAGCAACATAGGAGGCCAAATCAATTTCATTGGTGACCTCTTTACTTACTTGATAGGTCCCTAAAAAATTAATGGACAGGGGAGCCACAACATAGTAACCAAAAAGGACCCCCAAAAAGAACAGAAATGAAGCGACCAAAATGAATCCGCGTGAATACTTTCTTTCATTCGCATGCAAACCTGGACTTATAAATCGCCACATTTCGAAAAGCACATAGGGGAAAGCAATAATGAATCCGGCCCAAATTGATGTCCAAATGTGGGCTGAAAATTGCCCTGCCATGAGTCTACTTTGAATAGTGAAGGGCAATGAATCCCCACAAAAATCAGAATCTATACCAAAAAAAGTAGCAATTCGACAGAAAAATTGATAGGTAGGAAAATCCAGGTTTTTCGGTCCGAACAGAATGGTATCGAAAATAAAACTCTTCATTACAAAGGCCCCACAGGCAACCAAAACGATAGCCAGAGTGGAGCGTATCAAGTGCCATCGGAGTTCCTCCAAATGGTCCAAAAAAGACATTTCATTCGGGTCTTGAGCGGTTTTAGCCATTATAAAATTCCTTCGTTTATAAGGTTATGGATATGGACTACACCCTCGTACTTTTCCCCATCGAGTACTAAAAGTTGCGAAATCTCTTTTTCCTGTAATAACTCCAATGCTTTAACAGCTAGGGTATCCGAGGGAACTGATTTTGGGTTTAAGGTCATGATATCCCGAGCAGTAAGGCCATTGATGTTGTCATATTTGTTGAGCATTCTACGAATATCCCCATCAGTAACCACACCAGCGACCTGACCATGCTCCATAACAGCGGTAACTCCCAGCATTTTTTCTGAAATCTCAACAATGACTTCGCGAACACTTGAATCAATATCCACTTGTGGCTTTTGGTTCAATGCAACAATGTCCGAGACTCTTAAGTAAAGTTTTTTTCCCAAGGAACCACCGGGATGGAACTTTGCAAAATCTGCGCTGCTGAATCCCCTTAATTCCAAAAGGCTTATGGCTAAAGCGTCACCTAGGGCCAGCTGGGCCGCGGTGCTGGTAGTAGGGGCCAAATTATTGGGGCACGCCTCTTTGTCCACATAGGCATTGAGAGTGAAGTCTGCTTGTTTTGCCAATATCGAATCTGTGTTGCCAGTAATACCAATCAGCTTGTTTTTGGCTAGTTTTATTAAGGGAATCAAGGCTTTTATCTCAGGAGTATTGCCACTCTTTGAAATGCATACCACAACGTCGTTTTCTTGAACCGTACCAAGGTCTCCATGAATTGCATCTGCGGCATGCATAAAAATAGCTGGAGTTCCCGTGGAATTTAAGGTGGCAACAATTTTTGAAGCAATTATAGCACTTTTACCCACACCCGATACCACGACCCGTCCTTTGCAGGTGAGTATGAACCGAACTGCTTCGGCAAATTCGTCATCCAGAAAGTTAACCAAATTAGCAATGGCCCTGCTTTCAATTTCAATGGTTCGTTTTGCAATGGATAGAATGGACTGGTTGTCGCTCAAGGTAATAAAAAGATTATCGAACTATATTCTAAAAGAATATCTTATATTTAAGATTACAAAACTAAACAAACTATCTTTTACCCGAACTATAAGTGTTCAATAGAATACAGCCACTTCGTTAACTTAAAACTCTGATTAACTAAGGTAATCTCCCCAAATGGTAGATTTGATTTAAAATGAAATATGGAAACGGGTCCTACAATTACCGATTTGCGCAATTCTTTAAAAAAGTATTTTGGTTTTTCCCAGTTTAAAGGACTGCAGGAAAGCGTCATTCAAAACATCATTAACAACCACGACACCTTTGTGATAATGCCTACGGGTGGAGGTAAATCACTTTGTTATCAGCTTCCTGCTATTATGAAAGAGGGAACCGCTATTGTTGTTTCACCTCTGATTGCCTTAATGAAAAACCAGGTTGATGCGATTCGTGGGGTCTCTGACCAACATGGCATTGCACATGTTCTCAATTCATCCTTGACCAAAACAGAGATAAAACAGGTAAAGGAAGATATTACCAATGGTATTACTAAACTGTTGTATGTTGCTCCCGAGTCTCTCACCAAAGAAGAGAACGTCGAATTTTTAAGCTCTGTTCCCCTTTCTTTCGTAGCTGTGGATGAAGCCCACTGTATTTCTGAATGGGGCCATGATTTTAGACCCGAATACCGTAATTTAAAAAGCATTATAGGGCGATTGGGCGATGATATTCCCATCATTGGCCTTACTGCAACCGCTACACCCAAGGTACAAGAGGATATCATCAAAAATCTGGGGATGAACAATGCCAAGGTCTTTAAAGCTTCTTTTAATCGACCAAATCTATTTTATGAGGTAAGGCCAAAAACCCAGAATGTGGATGCTGATATCATCCGTTTTGTGAAACAAAATCAAGGAAAGTCAGGTATTGTTTATTGTTTGAGCCGAAAAAGGGTGGAAGAACTGGCACAGGTGCTTCAGGTAAACGGAATCAGTGCTGTTCCCTATCATGCTGGCTTTGATGCCAAAACCAGGTCAAAGTACCAGGATATGTTTTTAATGGAGGAAGTGGATGTTGTGGTCGCCACCATTGCCTTTGGTATGGGTATTGACAAACCCGATGTCCGTTTTGTGATTCATCATGATATTCCAAAGAGTATAGAAAGTTATTACCAAGAAACCGGTAGGGCCGGACGAGATGGTGGAGAAGGCCATTGCCTTGCTTTTTATTCTTATAAGGATGTAGAAAAGCTTGAAAAATTCATGTCGGGAAAACCAGTTGCCGAGCAAGAAATCGGTAATGCCCTGCTTCAGGAAATTGTAGCCTATGCCGAGACTTCCATTTCGAGAAGAAAGTTCATTCTTCATTATTTCGGAGAGGAATTTGACGAGGTGAATGGAGATGGAGCCGATATGGATGACAATGCCCGAAACCCAAAACCTAGGGAAGAAGCCAAAGAGGAGGTGGTAAAACTTTTGAGCGTGGTTCGGAACACCAACGAAAAGTTCAAGACCAAGGAAATTGTAAAAATCCTAGTGGGAAAATCGAACGCTATGATTTCTTCCCACAAAACCAATGAAAAGGATTTTTTTGGAATTGGCTCTGGAAAGGATGAAGGGTATTGGATGGCATTGACCCGACAGGTGTTGGTCGCAGGCCTACTGAAAAAGGAAATAGAGCAATATGGGATATTGCATGTAACCGATTTGGGGCAAGAATTCTTGAATAGCCCAACCTCCTTTATGATGACGAAGGACCATGTGTACAAGGAAGATTCGAGCAATGGCGTGCTCACAGCTGGGAAATCCGGCGGAGGAGCGGCAGATGAGAAGTTATTGAAATTGCTTCGAGACCTTCGCAAAAAGGAAGCAAAGAAAATGGAGGTTCCGCCTTTTGTGGTTTTTCAGGACCCTTCTCTTGATGATATGGCACTCAAGTATCCTATTTCCATGCAAGAATTGTTGAATATTCACGGTGTGGGAGAGGGCAAGGCAAAAAAATACGGAAAACCCTTTGTTGAGCTCATTTCAAAATATGTTGAAGAAAATGATGTGATACGCCCCGATGATCTTGTTGTAAAGAGTACTGGTGCCAATTCGGGACTCAAACTGTACATCATTCAAAATATTGACCGAAAGCTTCCCTTAGACGATATCGCCTCTGCAAAAGGGTTAGAGTTACCTGCACTTATTAGGGAAATGGAACAAATTGTGTTCAGTGGCACAAAATTGAACCTTGCCTATTGGATAGATGAAATTTTGGATGAAGACCAACAAGAGGAAATCCACGAATATTTCTTGGAGGCCGAAACCGACTCCATATCAGAGGCCGTTGAGGAATTTGAAGGCGATTACGAAGATGAGGAACTACGCCTGTATCGGCTCAAGTTCATTAGTGAAGTCGCCAACTAGTAGTCCCCGCTCCAATCCCCTGAAGAGATTACTGCAACAATAAACCCAAAGTAAAGAATCGTCAATACCAGGTATACCAATGATAGGCCTAACCCAACATAGGCCAATATCTTTCCGGTTTTGATATTGCTGTAATCTGAATAGTTTTCTGGATTGGCTAGGTAAAGGTCGGTTGCCGACTTTGCCTTTACCAAGGCTATAATACTAAAAATTGCACCGAATGGGCCGCAGCAAACCAAAGTGCCAACGATGGAAAGAATTCCCATCGTCAACACTGTGCTTGCACCCGGTAAGGGTTGTTGGTTCATAATTTTATTGGTATTGTTCTAGAATTTCCTGCATTTTTTCAGGGTCTTGTAAAGAATCCCATCCAAATGTAGAAATAGCCCAAATAGACATTAATAGATAGATTACGTTCAAGATAATACCGATTATCGCGAGTATTCTTCCCGTTTTTACATTTTTGACTCCGTCATACATCTCTGGATTTTCGGCATATAGCTTCAAAGCCTTATTGGCCAAGATAAGGGCTATCACACCAAAAATTAGGCCGAGTACCCCGTAACAACAACAGGTTACAATAGAGATGATGCCAAAAACCAAAATAAGGGTCGAATTCGGAAGTTTTTCTTGTTCCATACGTATTGATTTAAGTAAAAAGGTTTTTCATTTTTATAAAATAACTTACCAATATGGTTCCTACGGTAAGTGATATCAAAGTCCATTTGATAATCGATGCATACTTCATCCTCATAAAGATGTTGGTGGCCAAAAAGAGCACCAGAACAATCATGGGATAAATAGCAGGGTACATTTTAAAAGCTCCGACGAAGTCACCGTGTAAAAGCAAATCCAAAGACCTTTGTATGCCACATCCAGGGCACTCAAGTCCGAACAGCTGCTTGTTGAGGCAAGGCATCATGTATCTTTCTGAATGTTGGATAAGACCAAATGGAAGCATTAAAATACAGGTTAGGTTAATGCCTTGAAAATTACTATTATTTTTGCATTTAGTGTTAAAATTTTCAAAAATAAATTTGTGATAATATGGACTTTGGCGTTGGGGACTGGGTTGAAGTATTGGATGAGTCCATTCGTGGGAAAGTAGAGGAAATCGTTGGAAATTCAGTTACCATAATTACTGAAGATGGTTTTTCCCTTAAATATGAAACTGCTGAACTAATACCCGTAAAGAACGAAATTCAAGTTTCAAACTTTGAGGCGGCGCAAATCAAAGCTCAAAAAGAAACCCCTAAAAAGCAACCCAAAAAGAGGAGCAAAACAAAAGAAAGGAACGCTCCTAAAATGGAAGTGGACCTGCATATTCATCACTTGGTTAAGTCTACAAAGGGCATGACAAATTTTGATATGCTCAACATACAATTAGAGACAGCAAAAAGAAGACTTGATTTTGCCATATCAAAAAGGATACAAAAGATAGTGTTCATTCATGGGGTAGGAGAGGGTATCTTAAAGGAAGAGCTTAAGTATCTTTTTAACAAGTATGATAACCTCAGGTTCTATGATGCGGATTATCAAAAATATGGCTTGGGCGCCACAGAAGTCTACATATATCAGAATCCCTAGTTTTCTTCAGTAGGAATTACCGTAGTGACTTCACCAAACTCGTCAATTGTCAAATTGGTGATTCGTTCCCCAGCCTCGTTTACAAAAGAGATTTCACTCAAACTTATAGTATGCACAAAGTTGGTAGTATCGGTGTCAATAACGGTTTCTATCAATATGTTTCCATCTTGTGCTTCAATTTCCTCCAGAACAACAGGTGTGACAGGTGGAATATCATCGCAAAAATAGTTGTTGGTCACCGTTTCGGAAAAAATACGAAAAGTCAAAGTGGACTGACTGGAAACAGTGCTTTGGGTGGTAATGGTATCCCCAACTACACCATTATTTAGAGCCCCGCTCTGTAAATCAAGAATCAAAGCCTCTGTACCGTTTATTTTGAAAAAAATATTACTAGTAGTAGCAACGGCTGTTTCGCATGATTGAGGGGCTATGTCATTAAAATCTATGGTTTCTATTTCCAAATCTCCATCGCTGCATGAAAACGTCGCCCCTAAGAGGCAACACAAAATGAAAAGTTTTCTCATGCTCCAAATTTAAAGTAATTCATTTCAAAACTTCACAAGCTCTGCGATACTTTAAATGAAATTAACTTTATTTCCCCTATTTTTGATGGTCAAATTTGATAGCTAAATCATGCAAAAAGTATACTTGGACAATGCCGCCACTACCCAAGTACGAAAAGAGGTAATCGAGCGTATGCAACAAGCTTTAAGCGCCACTTATGGCAACCCATCTTCAACCCATAGCTTTGGTAGGTCAGCGAAAACCGAAGTAGAGCAGGCACGAAAAACCATCGCCAAAACTCTGAATGCCAAGCCTTCCGAAATTGTTTTCACATCAGGTGGTACCGAGGCGGATAATATGATATTGCGATGTGCTGTAAGGGACTTGGGAGTGAAAACGATTATCACTTCAAAAATAGAACACCATGCCGTGCTGCATACTGCAGAGGAATTGGAAAAAGAGTATGGCATCAAGCTGCACTTTGTAGATTTAGATGGTAAAGGCAATCCCGATTTGAAGCATTTGGAAGAACTTTTGCAAGCAGACTCCTCAAAAAAATTGGTGAGCCTGATGCATGTGAACAACGAAATAGGAAACATAATCGATATTGATCGTATCGGTCAATTATGTAAGGATGCCGATGCCCTGTTTCATTCAGATACGGTGCAATCGATAGGGCATTATGAGTGGGATGTGGAAAAAACACCAATTGATTTCTTCACGGCAGCTGCCCACAAGTTTCACGGCCCAAAAGGAATCGGTTTTGCTTTTATAAGAAAGAATTCGGGTTTAAAGCCGTTGATTTTTGGTGGGTCGCAAGAAAGGGGGTATCGTGCAGGCACCGAACCTTTCCACAATATTGTTGGACTGGAAGAGGCTTTTGTTAAAGCTTATGACAATCTGAAAGCGGAAAGTACTTCAGTCAAGGAACTGAAAGCCTATTTTGTATCAAAAATCAAAGAGGAAATCCCCGAAGTGGAGTTCAATGGACTTTCTGGTGAAATGAATGGGAGCACATACACTTTGGCAAATGTGCGCCTGCCTTTTGATAAACAAAAAGGACTTATGCTTTCTTTTCACTTAGATATGAAAGGTATTGCCTGCTCACGGGGTAGTGCTTGCCAGTCGGGAAGTAATCTGGGGTCCCATGTACTTCAAGAAATTTTATCTGAGGAAGAACTGGAAAAGCCGTCGCTTCGTTTTTCATTTTCGAAATACAATACAAAGGAGGAAATTGACTATGCCGTAGGAGTTTTACGGGAGTTTGCCGAGAGCTAATTCTTCTCCTTTCTGTTTTTTTCCTTGTCGTAAGGAAATTTTCTAGAGGCGAGTTTCATCATTTTATCAATCAACTCTACGGTGTTTTTACCGGTTTTTTTGGTGATGGCCTTTTCATACTTCCAAAGAAGTTTCCCAGTTTCCCCGTCGCTCACCTTAACACCTATTCTTCCATAATTGGCATCACCAATAAAATAATCCAAAATGCTGAAATCGGTCGGTACTCCCTCCGAAAGAAGAATGTTTAGGCTTAATGTACCGCTGATTATACCATCTACTTTTAGAATTTCACAAAGTTGTGAAGTTGTATAAATGTCGAGATTCTCGTAAGAAATGTTATTCTGGTTAAGAATGGCGTTGGTGTTTTCCACATTTTGAAAGTCCACATTGAACTTCTTGCGTTTTTTTCTTTGCGAAAAATAGGTCTCCAAAGCATTCTGAACAGCGTAACCTTCCTTTTCCTCAAGCTGTTTAAGTTCATTTGACCTGATTTCCTGCTCCAAATCAAGGTTGGTAATGAACGGAATGATGGCCAAAAGCTCATGATTTTCAGCCAGTTCATCAAATCTTCTGTTCTCGTAGATATTTTTTTGTGCAAAAGAGCAAGTCAGCACAAAGAAGGTAAGGAGGAAGCTAATTTTCTTGGTCAAACCCATATATAAAATCAAAACCGCATTGCAAACTTCAAATTAAACACCCGACTGGTTAAAAAGTTGGGCACGGCAAACTGCTGTTGGGTATCTACATCCCTTACCCAAGTGTTTGTGATTGAATTCTGATTATTGAACATGTTAAAAATCTCGAATCCTGCACTAAACTCCTTGAACCTGTGCAACCAATGGCCTTCGGGATACCTAGTTTTACCGTCGGCAAAAATATAGGAAATTCCTAAATCGGCCCTCCTATAATCTCTTAATCTATTCTGAAAATCATAGGGGTCGGCATTGTTCGGTGATCCTCCGGGAACCCCTGTGTTATAAACTAGGTTTAAATACAGCTTTAAGTTGGGTATGCTCGGTACATAATCTTGAAAGAGCATTGCCAGTTTCAATCGCTGGTCAGTGGGTCTTGAAATGTATCCCCTCCCATCGATGTTTTCTTCGGTTTGCAAGTACCCAAAGCTTACCCACGACTCGGCACCTGGCACAAAAGTACCCGTAAGTCGAAAATCGAAACCAAAAGCATAGGCCTCGGCATTGTTGTTTGCTGCGTAGCGTATTCGAACATCCTCAATAGTATATGTATTTACATCCCAAAGGTCTTTGTAATAAACTTCGCCGGTAAGATTAAAAGGTCGGCCGTCCAGTTCAAAACTGTACTCACTGCCTAAGACAAAGTGTACTGACTTTTGTGCTTCGACATCTGGATTGATTTGACCTGAAAGGTCACGTAGTTCACGATATAATGGTGGCTGCTGATAGCTGCCAACGGCCAAACGAAAAAGAATATCTCGTTTCCAGTTGGGTTTTATGGAAAATTGAGCTCTTGGACTGAACAAAAATTGGGAGTTTTCGATACCCTCACCCGACAAAAGCCAATGTTGGGCCCTGAGCCCAAGGTTAAAGTACACATCGTGGTTTTTCCATTGGGTCTGTTTGCTGTACTGCACAAAACCAGACCAACGGTCGGTGGTCACAAAATTGGCGGCCCTAACACTTTCAAAAGGAACGATATCCCCTTCAAAAGGTTCTTCAGGTTGATTGTTAACAAATGTGGGTTCAGAGGGGCGGATAAAAAAACCTGCAGAATCTATAAACTCACTTTCCCTAAGCTGGTCCCTAAAATCTTCCCGTGTATATTTGACTCCCCACTCAAGAGCGTTCCCATTCTTTTGATAAATACCACTGTGTCTTAAGCTAAATATTAATGCGTCCAATTGATTTCTGGCCCGTGACTGTTGTGAACCGATTCCTCTTGATGTGGTTACCTCGCCTAGGTTATCGCTACCCAAGTTTGTCTCGATATCACCCAATTCATAGGCTGCTATAATGTCTGAGAATTCATCTTCCTTCGTATGGTACATTGAGGCCGTAAAATCCAACTTTGTAGCGTCAGTTGGGAAGTAGTCCAGTTTAAGGGCGCCCAATAGGTTTTCATAGCGGTTTTTTTCCTGCCCTTCATAAAAAACCAACAGTGCTCGTGGGTCATTTATGGTACCGAAGTTGGTCTGGCGGGTCAATGGCTCATTTTCATATTGATTGATTGAGTAGGTCCCTAAAAAGCTAAGATGGGTCTTTCCGGAAAAACGATAAGTGGTAAAGTTTTGAAAATCTAAAAAGGAAGGATTAAAATTGGTCTCCGTTTGCTGACTGTTTACCAAAAGGCTGTTGTCGCGAAAACGAATCCCTGCAATAGTGGTCAACTTTTTATTCTTCGAAATTGTTTCGAATGTGGTACTCGCCCCTAAGAAACTAGCGTCTAGGTTTAACGAAAAGTCAACTGGGTTTTTATAGGTTATATCGAGAACAGATGATAAACGGTCCCCGTACTTCGACTGAAATCCACCTGCTGAAAAAGAAAGGTCCTGCACCATGTTACTGTTGATAAAGCTCAGACCCTCTTGTTGGGCAGAACGTATCAAAAAAGTACGGTAAACCTCTATGCCATTGACGTAGACCAAATTCTCATCAAAATTTCCACCTCGAACGTTGTATTGGGTGCTGAGTTCATTGTTAAAGGAAACACCGGGCAACAGCTTTAAAATGTTCTCTACCCCAGCATTGGCGCCAGGAATCTTTCGTACCACCGATGGGTCTAGCGTAGTGATTCCTTCTAGATTTTTATTGCCGGAAGCTGTGACCTCGACCCCTGCGATTTGGATGGCGTCTGAGCTTAAAATGGGATTAAACTCAAAGGTCTCGTTGGTGTTTAAAATCAAACCTTCCAGTTCTACCTTCTCAAAACCGACATGGGTGAAAATGATGTTGGTCTTTTGGTCAGCGGTGATTTCCAATAGATAATATCCGTTCGCATCCGTAGTAGTGCCATTGGAAAAGGTGGCTATATTGACATTTTCGATAGGATTACTGTCCGAATCAAGAACTACTCCGGTTAGATAGGCTGTTTGGGCATTTATTTTGGAGATTCCCAAAAAGGAAAACAGTACCCAAAGTGAAATTTTTAAGGTTAAGGATTTATTTGCGGAAGAAAGTACTTTCAAAAGAAGATGTATTGCCCACATTATCAGTAACGATAACTTTAAGATTGCATTGCGTCTTATCCAATATCTTATCGTCAAAGTTATAGGTAATGGTTCTGGTTTTGGGTTCGTATTCCATCAATATCCAATCACCGTTCAACGTAGCCCTGTATGTATTGATACCGCTGAGGTCATCAGAAATCTCCAAGCTCAAATAACTATAATTACTCAGCCATTGTTTTTCCTTGAAGTTCCTGGGTTTGATAGTCGGAGGAACCGTATCCTTAACCAATGTATACATCCCCAATGCCCTTGTTCTGGTAGTAAATGAACCTTCCCGTTTGTATGTCTTATGGTGCCTAGGAGATAGCTTATCATCCAAACGGGCAATAAAAAGTTGTTTGCGTTCCTCTGTTGAATACTTTGAGGCATCAAAGCTTATGGTGAAGTTCCGGTGGGCCGGCACCGTGTTTTCATGAATTGTAACCGTATCCTGTCCTTTCTTTAGGTCAATGTAGAAATCCTGATAGAATGTATTCGCAGGAAAGTATACCTTGGCTGCTCCCAAATCAAAGTTATTGGGTTTGTCGGCAATAATGAAGTTTTCTGTTTTGGAATCCTCTTTGGCCACTTTCGGCACTTCCCTTTTTCCTTCTACGGGAATTATGACCTTGGTCTCGTTTCCTTCATAGTCTGAAATAAGCAATTCCACATTGTATGACAAACCTTCCTTGATGTCAATTTTCCCTTGATTGTGCAGTGTTTTGTAAATGGAAAGCCGATTTGATGGTTCTTTAAAACACTTTTGAATACGTTGTTTGAACTTTCCAAAGTGTTCATAATCAATCATGGTGTTGATGTAGCGGCTTTCTGTAAATGAAAACGTTTCAAAGTCATATTCGGAGTACACTTTTCCATTAACGGTCTGTTTTACAGCAAACACCCCATTTTTGTTGGCGGCTAAATCCTGCCGGTCGAAACCGTTGAATCCGAAGCCTATCGTACCGATAGCTTGTACTTTATCCGCCAAAAAACTCCCATCAGGCTGTCTTGCAAAACTAAGCTGTAATTTCTCGGCACTCTGATTTATTACAGCATCTTCCGAAAGCGGATATCCAAATAAACCGATTATCGTAGGATTTGTAGCATCCCGAACCTCGTAGCCATAAAGCAGCGGATTGGTGGGCTTCTCGGTAACACTGCTGCGTATCTCAAAATGTAAGTGGGGCCCCGAAGAACTACCCGAATTCCCTGAATAAGCTATTATACCTCCTTTTTCAACCTTGAGCTCTCCATAATCTGGAAAAACCTCTACTTCATACGATTGTTTTTGATATTGAACCTCCTTTATGTACGCTTCGATTTCGGGACCGAATTTTTGCAAATGGGCATAAACCGAGGTGTAGCCATTGGGATGGGCTACATATAGCGCTTTTCCGTAACCCCAATGTGAAATCTTGATTCGGGTCACCGTACCATCGGCTATGGAATAAATGGGCAAGCCTTGCCTTCTTTGGGTTTTAATATCGATTCCGGCATGAAAGTGATTTGAGCGTAGCTCACCAAAAGTACCTGCCAAAACCAAGGGAATGCCCATTGGGGATTGAAAAACATCTTGAGGATACTTTTCTTGGCCATAAATTAAGGATGATAGGATAAGCAATAATCCGAAAAGGGGAAAGCGCATGGGAGTAGCTTCAAATTTGATACGAAAGTAACCATTGTTTTTTTTTAAATAAAAGTGTTTGGCAAGGCTTTTAGTTAAATATGACCGATTGGGAATAACTTGTAAAAAAATTGTGAGGTTGGATAAGGATCTTTAAATTTGTGTAATACGCATGGTTGTTTGCATATGGGCGAACTTGTTGAAATTGTTGATTCTCTGGAGAATAAAGTAAGCAAGCTGTTGCATAAGTTGGAAATTTTGCAACAGACCAACTCCAAACTAAAGGAAGAGCTGAATCAGGCGATATCCGAAAAACAATTGGAACAACAAACTGCCCAAGAATGGGAAGAGAAGTATAATTCCCTGAAAATGGCAAATACGATGCTGGGTAGTAATACGAACAAAACAGAAGCTAAGCTCAAAATAAATACCTTAATCAGAGAACTGGACATTTGCATAGCAAAGCTCGCTGACTAGAGGAAATAATATGGAGGAGAAGCTCAAAATAAAGCTTTCCATCGCCGATAGGGTGTACCCTTTGACGATAGACCCAAAACAAGAGGAGGGTTTGCGAAAAGCAGCCAAGAATATAGAAATCTTGGCGAAAAAGTTTGAGCAGAACTATGCTGTACGCGATAAGCAAGATGTTCTTGCGATGTGTGCGCTTCAGTTTGCCTCTAAAATAGAGCAAGGTGGAATAGACCGTTCAGAAGGTAGTAAGGCAGCTTTGGAGCGCCTCAAGGCCTTGGACGAATTGGTACACTCCAAAATAGGGGAATAAGTTCTTTAAAATAAAATATTGTTACTGCCCACATTGGTAATTAATTTTTGACAAACTCAACACTATTATAATTAAAAAGGGTGAGTTTAAGCTGTGAAAGCGGGCCCTACCAGCATAGGGATTTTTGAGCAGCTTGTTAGCCCTAAACCTGTAATTAGGAGTTTGTACAAGACTTCGCCCAATGTGGGCTTTTTTTATAACCAAACACTAACAAAAAATGGATAACACTATATTTTTGATAGGGGCAGTTTTGGTAGGTTTGTTGGTAGGTTTTGTCATATCAAAACTTATGGAGAAAGGAAAGGCCTCAAAAACCATTGCCCATGCCAAAAAAGAGGCTTCAGATATTATTAAAGAAGCCAAAAAAGAAGGGGAGAACCTTAAGAAAGACAAAATTTTTCAGGCCAAGGAAAAGTTTTTGGAGCTTAAGGCTGAGCATGAAAAGGTCATCATAGGAAAAGATAAAAAAATAGCTGAGGCCGAAAAGCGAACAAGGGACAAGGAATCCCAAGTGAGCAACGAGCTGTCAAGGAACAAAAAATTGAATGAACAGCTTCAGCAGCAAATCAAGGAAGTCAGTTACAAGAGTGAAATTCTTGACAAGAAACATTCAGAGGCCGAAAAGTTGCACAAAAGTCAAGTACAGCAGCTTGAAGTAATTTCTGGGCTTTCTGCGGAAGATGCCAAAAGCCAGCTTTTGGAATCCTTAAAAGAGACGGCCAAGACAGATGCCATGGCCTATTTGCAAACCACTTTGGAAGAAGCTAAACTTACGGCACAACAGGAGGCGCGCAAAATAGTAATCAATACCATACAACGAATCGGTACAGAGGAAGCCGTTGAGAACTGTGTTTCTGTTTTCAACTTGGAATCAGACGATGTAAAAGGTAGAATAATTGGAAGGGAAGGTCGTAATATTCGTGCCTTGGAGTCTGCCACTGGAGTAGAAATCATAGTTGATGATACACCTGAGGCTATAATCCTTTCATGCTTCGATTCGGTTAGGCGAGAGGTGGCCCGACTTTCGTTACACCGCTTGGTCACTGACGGAAGAATCCACCCTGCCCGAATTGAAGAAATTGTAAAGAAGACCGAAAAACAAATCAACGAGGAAATTGTTGAAATCGGAAAACGAACAGTAATCGATTTGGGAATACATGGGCTACATCCAGAGCTCATTAAAGCTGTCGGCCGGATGAAATATCGTTCCTCCTACGGTCAGAACTTGCTCCAGCATTCTCGAGAAGTGGCAAAGCTCTGCGGCGTAATGGCTGCTGAACTAGGATTAAATCCCAAATTGGCCAAACGAGCAGGTCTTCTCCATGATATTGGCAAGGTCCCGAATTTTGAGATAGAGGTTGAAACACCCCATGCGATTTTGGGAATGCAATGGGCCCAGAAGTACGGAGAGAAAAAAGAAGTTTGCAATGCCATCGGTGCCCACCACGATGAGATTGAGATGAACACCTTGATTTCACCAATTGTTCAGGTATGCGATGCTATTAGTGGAGCAAGACCTGGCGCTAGAAGGCAAGTGCTCGATTCATACATTCAACGATTAAAAGATTTAGAGGACATTGCATTCGGTTTCAATGGGGTGCAAAAAGCTTATGCCATACAAGCTGGGCGCGAACTTCGAGTCATCGTGGAGAGTGAGAAAGTCAGTGATGATAAAGCAGCAGAACTTTCGTTTGAGATTTCGCAGAAAATTCAAACTGATATGACTTATCCCGGACAAGTGAAGGTTACCGTGATACGCGAGACCCGTTCGGTGAACGTTGCCAAATAGAAAGAGAGCCTTTTTTCGGATATTTTGTAACGGATTTCTTAAATGCTGTTTTCAAAGTGCTTTAACACACGTAAAGCCCTTAAGGTATTCCATCGACTAGGTTTTCCAGTTTTTTCCATTTCAACATGAACCTTACCCGGGTATTGGGCATATTGTTTCCAAGTGCCATCAGCGTTTCTTTTTTTCATCAAAACGTCAAATCCGGGTTTCATTCGATTATCCCAAGAAACTCCTTCATAACGCAGGTAATCCAAAGCTCTCAGAATATCATATCGCCATCTTGAGGGATAGGGAAACTTTAAAAAATCCTTTTTGATGATTTCACCCGTTCGGTCCGATAAATAAAGTCGATGTTGTAAAATGAACTCTATACTCGACTTTTTCGCCTTGTTTATATCATCTGCCCTGTAGGTATATCCATTTTTGAGATACTCTGTAAATCCTTCCAGAACCGATGTTGTGGAATGTAGAGAACTATGTGTGGCACCTGAACGGTTTGACCTGCAGTTGAATCCCCCATCGGACATATGTTCTGCCATAATACAGTCTACTATAGATTCTAAGTCGAAGGGATTCACCTTAAAATAGGAAGCGTAGTTCAAGAACATGCCGTTTACACAAATATCACTCAACTTGACACTTCCAATGGGATTGATTCCTCCGTCTGGAGCTTTGTCCTCAGCAATGATGGCTTTTAACGTCTCATGAATGGGCTTAATATTGGGTGCTATATTCAGATTTTTTAGGTCCAAGAGCGTATAATGGGTAGAAATCCATTTGGGTTCGTAAAAGCGCTTTCCCCAATGTCCCGTAGGGCTTCTTTTCGACAATAAAGTTTTACCCCAACCTTCAAGGGCAATTTTATGTTGAAGGTCGTTTCTATTCTGTTGAAGTAAGTCACGGTATACTTGGTATTGAATGGATACATCCCCTTTAAGCAACCAAGGTATCAAGTCGGTCTTTTCCATAATTAGGGACACTTAAAATCCATAACCATCGACAAGCTTTTTCGGTTCGTCAAATATGTTTGGGTTTATTCTTCCTCCGAAGAGTCTAATTCTCCCTTGCTACGTTGGTTTTCAAGAATGTTAAGCTTCTTAAGCTTTCCCTTCCAAGTTTCAAGAGCCTTTTTGTGACGTTCTATATTATTTATAACCTCTTTTACGAGTGGACTATCCCCAGAAGTGTTGGAGAAAAACTGAAGATTGTTTTCCAACTGTCGTATTTCAGCCTTCGATTCTTCAATTTTTCTTCTAATGAAAGTTCGCTCGTTCTGAATAGCCCTATCATCATCTCCTTGGGCCAGTTGCTTCATTTTATCTCCATACTTGATTAATTCAGACTCTTGCTGACTTATTCCCAATTTCTTGAAAAGTGCATCAATAATCTTATTGAACTTACCGTTTATGTGGCGTTTGTTGTAAGGGATTTTACCGTATTTCTTCCATTCGGTAATAAATTCTTTGAGTGACTCAAGGTCTTTGTCTTTATCTCCGCTCAATTGGAAAGAACGTAACCGATCAAGGCAAGCCGTCTTGGCATCCAGATTTTTGTATTCCGCTTGTTGTCC
>NZ_JANQIH010000028.1 GCF_028282265.1 Allomuricauda sp. | reverse complement strand
ACTTATTGAGGAAGACCCCCATCAGGCCCAAAAGTTTACCACATCGTTGTCCAAAGTGTATCGATATGTATTGGAACAGAAAAACAAGGATTTGGTCACCATTGATGAGGAGTTGAATTTTGCCCGCACCTATGTAAGGCTCTTAAAAATGCGGTTTGAGGACAGTATTATTTTTGATATCCCTGAAAAATCGAATATTCCAGAAGCGAAAATAGTACCCCTTTCACTGCAGTTACTTTTGGAAAATGCAGTAAAACATAACGTAGTCACTTCTGCAAGACCGCTGCATATCAAAGTGCATGAACAAGGCGGGATGCTTGTGGTAGAGAATAACCTTCAAGAGAAGCAAGTCGTTAAAAAAAGTAGTGGTGTGGGGCTGCAGAACATCAGGCAGCGCTATGATATTTTGACTGATAGGGAAGTTTTTATTGAAAAAACCACTCAAGATTTCAAAGTGGCTTTGCCTATGCTGACCCAACAGCTATCCCCGATAGAAACGCAACAAAGCTTTATTGCGGAGAAGAGGTATATTAAGGCAAAGGAAAAAGTAGAGGCCATTAAGGGATTTTATAGTAATCTGATAGCATATTGTATTGTAATTCCCTTTTTGTGGTGGCTTAACCTGAGGTCCACTGCATTTCTTTGGGCGCTCTTCCCCACCATAGGCTGGGGGTTTGGGGTAATAGCCCATGGTATGGAAGCCTTTGGCTTTAACCCTTTATGGGGCAAGCGATGGGAGGAACGTAAAATTCAGGAGCTGATGGACAAAGAAGACTTTTAAAGCTTGGAAAAGGCTTTAAAATGCTGCCCCTAGGTCGTGAAGTGTCTATTTTCCTAATTTTCATCCTACATCCTACATCCTACATCCCACATCCCACATCCCACATCCCACATCCCACATCCTACATCTTTCATCTTTCATCCTGCATCCCGCATCCTGCACCTTTCATCCCACATCCTGCATCTCCCACCTTCCACCCTTCACCATTCACCTTTCATCCTTACCCTACAATTCATCCCTAAAAAACAACACTTCAAGAAGCTAGTTTTTCCTCTGGTTTTGGTATGAACTAAGTTTGAACTGTAATTAATAATTAATCATAATCATGGAAAACTTAAACGAATACCGGTATAAAAAAGCTAAAGAGAAACTGGAAAGAATAAAATCCTTTTATTACAATTTACTAACGTATTGCATAGTGATTCCGTTATTGGCTTATCTCAATTATTTAACCACCGATATACCTTGGGTACTTTTTCCCGCTTTGGGGTGGGGCGTAGGCCTGGCAGCACACTGGATGGAAACTTATGGATATAATCCATTCTTGGGAAGAGATTGGGAAGAAAGAAAAATTCAAGAGTTAATGAGTGATGATGAATTTTAATGAATCAGTATCTTTAAAAAACAACTAATCATACTACAATGGAAAAATTAGATAAAGAAACCAGATATATCAGAGCTAAAGAACGCGTGGTTGAACTTAAAAAGTTTTATGCCAACCTAACATCATATGTTCTAGTAATTTCCGTTTTGGCGCTCATCAACTATTTGACCAATGATTTTCGTTACATGTGGTTCCTCTGGGCCGCATTTGGATGGGGCATAGGAATCTTTTTTCACGCAGTGGGAACTTTTAATCTAAACCCTTTCTTCGGAAAAGGGTGGGAAGAGCGGAAAATCAAACAAATCATGGAAGAGGAAGAAAAAACAAAAAAATGGAGGTAGTCATGGAAAATCTGGAACAAAGCAAACTAAAAAGAGCCAAAAAGAGGATTGAAGAGTTGAAGGGCTTTTACATTCATCTTACTGTATATGTTGTCATCAATATTTTCATTTTAATCAACATTTATCTCAATACAGACAGATTTTGGAGTTGGCCCCATTTCCTGCCTCTTTTCGGTTGGGGAATAGGAGTTGCCTTCCATGCAGCACGGACCTTTGGTTACAATCCCTTTTTTGGGAAAGATTGGGAAGAACGGCAAATACAGAAATTCATTGACGAGGACAAAAAACAAATGGATAAATTCAAATAGGCAAAGTCATGGAAACGAGTTACGAAAGAGCAAAAAAGCGGGTGAAGCGGTTGAAAGGGTTTTATTCCCACCTTTCTGTATACATCATCATCAATATTATCTTGATTGTTATTAAAATGCGCTATCTCGGCTCTTCCTTTAGCATTGAACGGGATGGTGACACTTTTGTTCTTGATTGGTCAGATTGGGACATTATTTCCACGCCCCTCGTATGGGGATTGTTTTTAGCAATCCATGCAATAAAGGTCTTCAGTTACCCTATGGTGCAACGTTGGGAAAAACGACAGATTCAAAAACAAATGGATAGGGAAGACGATTCTTTTTCTAAATTTCAGTAACCGAAGTACCAAAGTATGAATGTTATCATCATTGAAGACGAGAAACCTGCTGCCAGAAGATTAAATCGATTGTTGGCGGAACTGGATGTTAATGTATCCACCATGTTGCATTCTGTGGATGAATCCATCGAATGGTTCCAAAACAACCCACATCCTGATTTGATTTTTTTGGACATCCAATTATCTGATGGATTGTCTTTTGAGATATTTGACCTGATTGAAGTGCAAAGCGCCATCATTTTTACCACTGCTTATGATGAATATGCCCTTCAAGCATTTAAACTAAACAGCATTGATTATTTGTTGAAGCCCATTGACGATGAAGAGTTGGAAAGCGCGGTGAAAAAATACAAAAATTTCAAACCTGAAACCCAAAAAATATCGGTCGACTTCAATGACATAAAGAAGCTTTTGGTAAACCCATTGGAGCGGGAATACAAAAAGCGATTTACAGCGAAAGTGGGGCAGCATCTCAAAATTATAAATGCCGATGAAGTGGAATGTTTTTATAGTGAAAACAAGGGGACCTATGCGGCCACTTCCGATGGTAGAAATTATCTGTTGGATACTACACTTGAAAATTTGGAAGAGGAGTTATCTCCACAAGTTTTTTTCCGGGTGAGCAGAAAATTCTATGTCAATGTAAATCATATCAAAGACATCATTTCATATACCAATTCAAGACTTCAAATCAAGTTGAACCGGTTTGCCGAACAAGAAATCATCGTAAGTAGGGAGCGGGTGAAAGACTTTAAGTTATGGTTGGAATAAGAATAAACAAAAATCTGAATTCCAATTATTTAAACCTTCGTTAAAATTAGTATAGGTTTTTCTTATAGTAGTAATTTTCCGTTTTTTTCAGGTCTTAGGCCACTCGATTGTCATCAAAAGCGGAGGGCAATAACTTTGGAATCAATTTTATAAAAATCGGAAGTAAAATGGCTCCACCAGGGAGCATGAAAATCGCCAAGGAAGGTATGGTTTTGAAGATGTCCAATAGTTGATTTTGAACTTTTTTCTTTTCTTCAGGGGTTAATTCCTTGACCGTTGATTTCGACAATAACGAAACCAATTCTTTGCTTTCGGCCAACTCTTTTTTTAGCCTTTTGCTATTTCGCAAAATGAGTTTGCTCACATTTTTTGACATGCCCTGATAGAACTGAAATGCAACATTTTTATCGCTGAGATATCCTATTCGTTCCTTGTTTTTTTCAAAGAAATCAACCACATAATTCAAAGCTGATTTTACTTCATTTTCGGTTTTTCCCAAATCCTTTCCAAGACCAAAAACGTAGTCCGATTCTGTGAAGTCTATGGACTTATCTTCCCAAATTGTCAAACAGGCCATATCTAAAAAATAGCTCCTTTCCTCAGGCGTAAAATTATATCGTAGCAAATCGCGATAGGTACCATCGAACTCCGTATTTTTTAGGTCAACAAAACTCAGTGAAGAAGCTAACAACTGGATTAACTTCGCATCATTCTTTGTGGTTTCTTTAGAATTTAAGGCATGATACGCAATGTTTATGGTGACGTACTCCAACAGTTTGGCATGTTCCATAATGGAAGTATAACCTTGTAGATAGGCCCTAAAAATGAGAACATCGACAAACAACAAGGAGTTGGTAAGGCTATTACCAAATGCTCGGTTAAAGGTATTGCCGCCCAAATAAATTCTTGAATCGATTAGCTTTTCCAACTGGGATTCGGTATGGTTGGCACTCAGAATTTTGTTAAGGAAGGAAATACTTCCAACATCCAAGGTTTTGTAGTAATTGAATACGGTTTCAACAAATTGTGTGAAATCAGTTTGCCCTTTTTCCAGCTCGTAGGTGAGATATAGCGCGACCAAGAGATTGATTTTTGCCACTTCATCCTCCGTGAGTTGATGTTCGGTCTTAACCAAGGGATAAACATCCAAATGAATCCCATAAACAAAACCAATTGCTTTGAGCTGCTCATAAAGCACTTTAGAATTCTTTAAATTCAGCGGCTCCTCTTTAAGGAGATGTCCAAATTTGTTGATCCAGCCAGATGCAGAAGGATTCATTAGGTTAAGGTTAGAGTTCTAAAATACTACAAATTGTGAAATCTTTGGAGACACTTTAAGGTAAAGCTTTGGTTAATTGGGTTTTTCCAACTTTTCGTTTGAATTTTCCTTTTCTGTCTCATGCGCCAGAATTTCTATCCCTTTTTGAATCACTAGGTTTGTTGGAATAGAAATGCGTTTACCTTCATCGGTTCGCATAAAAAGATAGAAACCACTAATATCTTCAACAACACCTGTCCAATCAAAGTCTTTGTCCATTACTCGTATTCTATCCCCAAGTCGCAGAGGATGACTGAAAAATAGAATTACACTTGCTGTAAGGTTGGATAAAATGGACCATTGTGCGACAAAACCAATTCCTAAAATTGCCAATACCGAAGAAAGAAAAACCGAAAACTGCCTCAAATCCACCCCCCAGATAAATGTGAGCACGGTAATTCCCAAACCATAAAAAAATAGATTGCTCAAATAAAAAACAATCTTTCTGCTGTTCATATTGATAGAGCTTAATCGTCCAAAACGACGTATTGCCCTTTTGTTCAAAGCGTTTAACCCGAAAATAATGACCAAAACCACCAGGGTCAGAAGAATTTCTTGTTTGTAGGATAGGATAGCTGACATGATTACGATTTTCTACTGCAAATTACCCAATAATTTGCTCACCACTTTCTCTTTAGTGGAATCAATCCTTGAACTTCCGTGATACGGCCCTCACTTGGCCATAGAAAGCTTCTGGTTTTTGTCATTTTTAAAATGATAAACATCATGTTTCTACAATTATCTCGAAGGTAGCTTTGCGAAACCTTAATTAAACAAATGACAATGAGAAAAAATGGAATTCTTTTGGTGGCGACACTTTTCTGCTTCATGGGTGTAATCAACGCCCAAGATGATTCAGACAATGATTTTAGCAAATGGCAATTCAGATTAAGGGGTATCGTAGTTACTCCCGATGAAAGCGCTGACATTGAAACAATCGGTGGTGATGCTTCCATATCGACGGCATTTGTTCCAGAGTTCGATATTTCATACTTCTTTGATGAAAATTGGTCCGTTGAATTGATTTTGGCAACGGCTAAACATGACGTGGAAGCCGTGGGAACAAGTGTTGGAAATGGAGATATTGATTTAGGTGAAGTTTGGTTGCTTCCTCCCACATTGACCGGTCAGTATCACTTTACCGGTGGCAATTTTGTTCCCTATG
>NZ_JANQIH010000307.1 GCF_028282265.1 Allomuricauda sp. | reverse complement strand
CACCTATATGATAGGTGCATTGTCATTTTCTATTATTTTTTATGGTTTGCTCATTCTCTGGATTTTCAAATTTCGGAGGACATCAGCTTTTTTTGAACGGCATTTGAAGTATGCCTCAAAGAAAATAGATGCTTCTGAAGCCGAAATACTATCCACAAAATTGTATCAGTTATTTAAAGAGGAGGAATTGTTCAGAAATCCTAATTTGAAAATTGCAGATGTGGCAGATATACTTCAAATACTCCCACACCGTCTCTCACAATTCTTAAATGATAATCTCGGTAAAAGCTTTGCAATTTTTATCAATGAACATCGAATTGAAGCTGCTAAAAAGAAATTATTGAGGAACAACAACCTCACCCTTGAGACCATAGGTTATGATTGTGGATTTAACTCTAAGTCTACTTTTTTTTCGACATTTAAAAAGCTTACTGGTTTAACACCTTCAAGCTATCAGAAACAACATTCCACTATAGATTAGCGGGGTTGCCATTTATAAATCCGTACTACGGATTTTCAATTGAATACCTCGTCTCGGCCGAAATACTTCAACTTTAGCCTAGCTTTTCTTTGTGTCCAGTACATGGCATTTGAGAAAATTCCTGTGAAACCAATATTGGACTAAAAACGCATTTAATGAGGTATCATATACTTAAAGATTGCCGGGGTTTGCTGTTATTACTGATTTGTTTACTATTTACTCTTGTTACTGCTCAGGGACAATCCATTGAATCCATATCAGGCAACGTAGTGAATTCAAATGGAGATATTATGACGGGCAATGCGCTTGTAGTATCTCCTATAGACTCCACAATCATAGCAGGAACCAGTTTCTTTGATGGAAAATTTGAATTGGAAAATCTGAATGCGCAACGTGTTCTGCTAAAACTAACTTCTTTAGAATTTCAGGATACATACATCAATGTGGAATTTGAGGGCCAGACATTGATTGATTTGGGTGATATAGTGGTGGAAGAGGCATCCACAGAGTTGGATGAAGTTGTTGTGGTTTCCAAAACCCCTTTGGTAAAACAAAGACCAGATGGTTCAGTTGAAATAAAGGTTGAAAATACCACCTTGGCCACCAGTAGGTCCGCGCAGGAAATACTTAGCAGATCACCCAGTGTTTTGGTCGATGAAAATAACGGGATAAGCATTTTTGGAAAGGGGGATGCTGTGATATTTATCAATGGGATAAAGGTGAGCAATGAGCGTTTGTCCACCATTGCTCCTTCCAATATCGACAAGATTGAAATCATAACCAATCCTGGACCGCGATATGATGCTGAAGGCAATGCGGTCATTAACATCAAAACCAAACGCAATACAGAAGAGGGAATAAAGGGGATGCTCAAAAACTATTACAGTTACAGTGATTTTGCCGGATATGACAATAGGACCAACCTAGACCTTAATTACAGGAGAGGTACGTGGTCAATGAATGCGACTTATGGATTGCTGGTAGGAAATGATAGATGGCTTAAAAACACAACGCGTACACGAGATGAAGTTGGGGACTTTTTTAGCTCGGATATAGAGTTGGATTGGTTGTACGAGCGGAATAACTTCTCCAACTACAGCCTTGGGGGACAGTATGACATCTCAGAAGATTCATACATTTCCATGGAGTTCAATGGTGCTTATGAAGATATGGGAGGTGACCAACTAAGCGACAATACGATAATCGATAATGAAATCGGCCTCTACAATAGTGTTTTGGAAATGGAAGATTTGAATCGTAAAAACATTTTCAACCTAAATTATTCAACGCAATTGGATAGCCTGGGCACCAATCTATTTATAGGGGGGCAGTATGCTTCTTATAAAAACAGTTTTGATAACGACATCAACGAGTCAAGTATAATCGATGGGGTAGAAAGCAACTCCAAGCTTAATAATTCAGGTGAGGGGAACATTCAGATTGTCAGCGTTCAATTGGACTACACCAAGGTTTACGACAAGAGCAGTCTGGAAATGGGAGGTAAGTTTGCTTACGTAAACAATACATCATTTACCGATTTCTTTGATTTGGAGGAAGATGGTACTTCGATTAGGGACACTGAGCTTTCCAATAATTTTCAATACGATGAAAGGGTACCCGCTTTATATTTAAATTTTAGTAAGCGTTTGAACGAAAACACAAACTATAGTCTTGGTTTTAGAACAGAACTCACAGATTATACCTTGTTCACCAGTGTGGACGGGGGGGCGGTCATTGAAGATAATTACATCAATGTCTTTCCCAATGCCTCCTTTGACACCAAATTATCCAAAAACACCAATATATTCATTACCTATTCCTCCAGAATACGAAGACCTTCGTATGAAACCTTAAATCCTTTTGTGATATACCAAGATGAGTTTACCTCAATTAGGGGAAATCCCAATTTACAACCTTCCCGAATACATAGTTTTGAAACAGGTGGAACCTATAAAGACTGGAATCTAAAATTTGGGTATACCTACACCATTGACCGGATTACAAGAGCTGCGTTCCAACTGGAAAACTCGTCACGGGAATATGTTTTACAGACCATCAATTTTGATAGGGAACATGCCTTTTTTGCCTCTTTAAGTAGAAACATCAATCTCAAATGGTGGCAATCCATCAATACCATAATTATAAACTACAATGAGTTAATCGACAATACGGGTGTTTTTGAAATCAGGGACAATGAACCAAGCTTTTATTTTTACTCCCAAAATAGTTTTACAATTGGTGATTTGTTCACCTTTTACTTGACTGGTTGGTATTTGAGTGACCTACAAGACGGGATTTATTTAAGAAAAAATCAGTCCACGGTGAATATAGGAGTTGAGAAACTATTCTTTGGGGATACATTAAAACTAAATCTTGATTTTAATGATGTCTTTCAAGGTATACGAGCTGATGGTAATTATCGTTCCGGGACCACTGATATCATCTACGGCAATAGGTTTAACACCAATTTTATTAGATTTTCTGCTTCCTATAATTTCGGTAACCTCAAAAAATCCAGCTACAAGAATAAAAAGGTAGGTAAATCTGAAAATGAAAGGACCTAAAATGTTTTTTGTACAGGCTGAGAAGAGAAAAATGTCTTTTAGGTAAATGAGGCAGATTAGTTAAAAGTGCACCCAAGAGGTTTCTTCTTCCAAATTCTAAATGTAGGAACAATCGGATTTTCACACACTGACCTTTTAGCAGGTTGCTACAGTAAACTTTTGTTTTTTATTTATAAACCTCCATTGGTTTTATTCTTTTGTAAATTCAATACCTGCACCATAACTGTCACTAAAAACTATGCAGCCAATGATTTTGTTGGATTTATCTCTCTGGAATTTTATCTGATCAAAAAACCATTGATTTCCTTTAAAAATATCATTGTCGGTTTGTTCCAAATCTATTGGATTATGTTTCGTACTTAAAATTTGAATTTTCCCGTTTTTTTCTACGAAATCGTATGAGGCAACAATCTCATTACTGTAGTAAACCCCAAGGTATTCAGTAATGTCCGTATCAATTCTTTTTTCACCTTCCAATTCCCCAGATGAGGCATACTCATTTGTGTCAACAGTTTTACTATCCTCACTTTCCTTTTTAACGAAGCTAAAAGAATCCGATAAAAATATATCTTCAATTTTTCTTGCCAAATAGTAGGTTCGGAATTCACCGTCATTCGCAAGATATATGATAGCCACATCTTTGTCGGGATAACGAGTGACCGATGTTCTATACCCTGATGTAAGACCCAAGTGATTTATTCTATTCAAACCTTTGTTATCAGATTTCCAGTTTCCAAAAGCATAGTTGGTCCGATCTCCATTATTCAGTACCCCCACCTTGTTTATAATATTTAAAACCCCAGGTCCTCCAACTTTTCCGGTTCTATAATTATCCAACCACTTAACCAAATCTTCAATGGAAGTGTAGACACCTGCGGCACCTATTGCTCCGAAATCATTCAAAGACAGAGCATAATCTTCTTCACTTAACCGATAATATGGGTACGCCCTTTTCTCAATTGTCAATTCCGCATTATCCCTAATAATCGAATTATTCATTTCCAATGGAGAAAATATATTTTCCTTTATCCATTCGGCAAATTCAATACCTGTGGACCGAGTAATGATCTCGGATAATAGCATGTAGCCAGAATTGCTGTATTGAAGACGCTCACCAGGTGTAAACAACAAGTTTTTTTGTCTCGATAAATAGTGTAATACCCTGTCCTTGTCATAAAAACCTTCCGACCCATATCCAGCAAGGACCAATGCATGCCTGCTTTCATGTAATCCGCTAGTATGGTCGATAAGGTGTTGAATAGTGACAACATGGTCATACTTGGGTAATTCGGGGATGTATTTTCTAATATTGTCTTCTAACGATATAACACCATCATTTGCCAGAATGGCAATACCATAGGCGGTAAACTGTTTGGAAACTGATGCAAGGTTAAAAACTGTATTTTCAGTAACTGGGATATTATACTCTAGGTTTGATAGGCCAAAGCTCCTTTTGTATTTGGGAATACCATTATTTAAAATAAGTATGGATGCTCCAGGGCCATCATCTTCATAAAAGATGGACAAAAATTGATCTATCGTCTCCGTTTTGTCATTGGTTTCAGAGCGATATATTTTTGTTTTCAAAGAATAGATACCTTCCTCTTGGCTATTATTGAAAGGCTGAATTTCAATACCGAATTCTCCGCTTTCATCGGCATAAAAAACAATATAATTCGATATGTCCCATGTATCCGATTGCTCTACAATGTAATTTTCCTCATTTGTGACTATACTTTTGGTATTTATTGTGTAGTCATATAGCGTAAGAACGGCAAGTTCTCCCTGGTTCAACTCTATTTGATAATTGTGGGCTTCACCCAGTTTTAAAGTTTTCGTGATGGTGTCTCCATCAGCTATTTTTGGCCCGGAACTTTGTGATTGTACAATTAAACTTTGTAATAGTACGACCGTCAAAAAACTGTTTTGCAATTTTAAAAACATGCTTAATACAATTATTGATGTAAGGCTCAAAGATAAAAGGAGCTGTATTTACAGAATTGTAATTTTGGTGAGAAGAACGCCCTTATCTTAAATCGTTGCATGAGTAAGATTTGTTTTTGACAAAGTCCGAGGGAGTTGTTCCGCAAAGTCTTTTAAAATTGTTCACGAAGTGCGATTGATCGGAATATCCGAACATATAAGCAATGGATGTCAATGGAATATCGGGATTGGCAAGCTTATATTCGATAGCGGCCCTCATTCGAATAAGAAGAATGAACCTTTTTAAGGTATGTTTTACATTGGAATAAAAAAGTTTGTTCAATGCCTGTCTGGTGGTTTTGAATAAATCTGCTAGTTCCTCAACCGTAACATTGCCGTTTCTTTCATAAATTTCATCGCAGACTTTCCGGATGAACTTTGTCTCAGGCGGTATACGAAAATTTTGCCGAATTATAAATTCTTCCGCTATTTCAACCATTTCGCCAAAATCAGAAACTGAAAAAACCCTGTCATGTAAACAAGAAATTTCTTCACCAAATACCATTCTGAGGTCAATTACCCCTTGTGGCAGATCATCTGAAAAAAACAAGGCATTTACCCATGGTTGAAGTTTTATACAAAATGTATTAAAACTACTTGCATATTCAATTCCAAATGGTTGGTCTACTTTATGGATGGTATAGGTTCTGGGGATTTGGTATTTGGTGTTGTTGCCCGTCTTTAAAATAGCATTCTTTTCTTTTACCAACATGATTTCGTAACATCCATCATCAGCGATAAGGCCAGAGTTGTCCGGAGTATTACCATTGAAGGATTGGAAATAGAAACTATGAACTAAATGTTCTAATTCCCTTATTGGTTTTTTATTAATAAACCTATCCGTTTCAGGTGCTACTATCATTATAATGTAGTAAGTACTTTAAAACTTATTTAAAGTTACATCAATAGATAGCGTTTTAAAGGATGCCTCCTAAATTGCCAGTTTAATGGAACTGATATAAAAGAAGGAGCGGATTCCCAAAATATGTTTATTTTACGATAACATCAATAAAAAGTACGACTGGATTTTTTTAGTTGACACTCACCTTGGTGTTTTTTCGTCAAGTCACTGTTGTTCATCTCCTTTTTGGGCTAAGTTTCTCTTGATTTTTTCTAATCATGTCCCTAATCCAATCCACATTGTAATTCTCATCGATTTCTAATGCTTTCTTATAAGTCTCTATGGATAATTTGTATTGGCCATTAAGATAATAGGCCTCGCCGAGGCTGTCATAAGGATTGGGTCTATTTGGAAACTCAGATACCAATAACTTTAAAATTTTAACGGCATCTCCAATTCTTTCATCAGCAATTAAGGCATAACCAAGGCGATTTAGCTCCCACTCGTTATCGAATTTATATTTTTCTCGATGGTCTTTTTTCAATCTATGGTAATATCCGATGGCC
>NZ_JANQIH010000271.1 GCF_028282265.1 Allomuricauda sp. | reverse complement strand
CGGGTCCTTGCTGTCGACTGTGAGGAGACTGACGCGATCGAGGTTGAGCAACAAGCATTCTTCTTAAATCAGTCAAGCTCGTTCAGAAAGTATCCGGGTTTTCTTATATGATCAATAAGTTGAAGTTCATGTAGTCTTTTTTGAACTTCATTCACTACTTCTTCCGCTAGTTGCTGTTGCCCCCAGCTGGTTTTTGATAACCAAATTTGGATGTCCTCCAGGTGCTGTTCGTATCTATTGGAAAGTGTTCGGTCGATACTTGGAATTTTCTTGAATTCCTTGGTATAGGTGTTGATGACTTCCAGAATATGTGCCAACAAGTCACTTTTCTCTGTAAGAAATTGATCCGTTACGGCAATGACAAAACAAGGCCAAGGCGTTGGACAGTCTCCCAATCTTCTGAAGACACCTTTTTCCACCCACGGTTTCGTTGTAAAATGCTCCCAAAGAAAATAGGACGTTGAGCCTTCGGAAAAAGCCTTAATGGCACCATCTAGATTATTGATGATTTCATATTGAAGTTTATCGACCTTCCAACCTTGGTTTTGCGCATGTACGTTTGCCATCAAATGACTTCCGCTTCCCATGCGACTTATAGCTATGGGGGCATTTTCCAAATCGGAAATGGAGGTATGATCGGAATCTTGCGCCACGTGAATACCCCATAATAGGGGTGAGGAAATGTATTCTTGGGCAATTTTGACCGGGTTACCTTCCGAAATGCTCTTTATGATTCCTTCCGTCAGGATTATGGCAATATCGGCTTCCTCCGTTTTGAGAAGTTCGCACATTCTACCGGTACCTTCAGGTACGTCATTCCAAACCAAATCAATTCCCCTGTCCTCAAAAGCACCTTCTTCAATAGCTAAGTGCCAAGGAAGATTAAAGTGTTCAGGAACACCAATGATTCTAACGGTTTTCATCCAATTTGGTTTTCAGATAATCGTAAATCGCATATTGCGAACGAACACTCTTTTCTTTGGGTTCTCGGACTACCTTCCGGTTTGTGTCCGTTGCGTCCAAGATTCGTGCCTTCACATTATCGTTTAATTGAATCTGCAAGATATCTTTTAATTCCGAAAAGACATCTTCGTCTAGAATTGGTACCAAGACCTCTATGCGATGATCTAAATTTCGCGTCATCCAGTCTGCGGAACCCATAAACATTTTTTCATCTCCGCCATTGCTGAACCAATAGATACGGCCATGTTCTAAATATCGGTCCACTATGCTTGTAATGTAAATCGGCTTTTCAGTTGAACCCAGCTCATCTTTTGGTTTGGGAACAAGACAACAAAAACCCCGGACCAAAAGACGAACCTCAACACCTGCCTCGGCGGCTTTGTACAATGCTTTTATCATTTTGCTATCTTCGAGGCTGTTCATTTTTAACATGATTCCTGAGGGAATACCTGCTTTGGCATTTTCGATTTCATTTTCAATAAGGTCCAAGAAGGTGATTCGAGTATTAAAAGGGGAAACCAACAACCGTTTGAGTTTGGGTACGATAATTTTCTTCTCCAATACTGCAAAGACCTGGGCCAAATCGCCAGTAATTTTTTTGTTGGCCGTAAACAAGCCATGGTCACAGTACAGTTTAGCCGTTTTCGAATTGAAGTTACCAGTGCCAATGAACGCAAAACGTTGAATTTTGCTATCCTTCTCTCTTTCCACCATCAAAATCTTGGAATGAACTTTAATATTCGGTACGCTGAAGAAAACCTTGGCTCCGTTTTCCTCAAAAATTCTGCCCCACTTTATATTGTTCTCTTCATCGAACCGGGCTTGGGCTTCCACAAAGAGTGTAACCTTCTTCCCATTTTTCAAGGCTTTCAAAAGTGCATTGGAAAGCTCAGAGGTTTTTGCAATGCGATATAGGGACATTTTAATGGTGGTTACCGATGGATCATTTGCCGCATTGAGCACAAATTTCTCAACCATATCAAATTTTTGATATGGAAAATGAACCAGTTGGTCTTTTTTGCGAATTTCCTCGAATAGATTCTCCGTCTTTGATAGAATAGCATGGTCCAAAGCAGGTAGGGTTGGATAAGAGAGACTTTTATTTTCAAGTGGATTCGGAAAGGAGAAGAAATCGGAAAGATTATGATGTTTCCCGCCTGGCATCATGTCCACTTCAGAAAGGTTCAGTTTTGATTGGATTGATTCCCTAAGGGCTTCAGGCATTAGTTTGTTATATAATAATCGAGTAGGTTGTCCTGAACTTCTCTTGCTTAACGATTTATAGATAATCTCAACCAGTTCATTATCCATGAGTTCATCCTCCAAATAGAGTTCGGCATCTCTTGACATTTTTATGGCATAACATCCGATTACTTCCATGTTAGGAAGTATTGTATTTAAGTTCGCATGAATCAAATCTTCCAAGAAAAGGTAATGATGGTCCTCGTTACTGGGCAGTTTGATAAAGCGGGGATGCTTATCCGTCGGGACATAAACGGTCACAAACTCCGTTTCTGAGGTTTGGAGAATCAAATATATCTTACCATCCTTCAGTTTTGTCGAGTCAATTGAATTTAGAACGGTACAATCTTTTGCTATGGTCTCAAAAAGTTCTGGCAAAGTGGCCTTTTGTTCTTCGGACAGTTCATCCAGACTTTTCAGATGAACTCCTTCCTTTTTAAGCGAAAGCAAAACGTCCTGAATGATTTTTCCAAACATCTCTTGTTGTTCATCAACTTTGCTTAAGATGAATTTCAAGGTTTTGTTGGGTTTCGAAACCAATTTCTTTCTTAAACTTTTATCGACGGATTTTAGTTGTCGAAGTCGTGAAATACGGACCTTAAAATATTCATCGAGATTGGAAGAGAAAATGGCTAAAAACTTGAGTCTTTCCAGCAGGGGAGTGCTTTTATCCGTGGCTTCCAAAAGAACACGCTCATTAAAATAAAGCCAATTGACGTCTCTGTTTTTTAGAGGTCTTTTGCTCATATGCCAAGTTTTACCAAAAATAGGCAATGACCACTAGGCAAGTTTAAAGCTAACGTTAAACTGAATTTTATTGCACAAGCTTTTCAAGCGTGTATTTGATAAGCGCATCGACGGATGCATAGCCATTTTCTGAAAACTCTCCATTAACCCGATTGGCAAGAATGACATTCATTGAAATGGCACGGTGCCCCAGCATTTTTGCCAAGCCGTACATGGCGGAAGTCTCCATTTCAAGGTTGGTTATTTTTTGTTTTCCGTATTGAAAATCTTTGAGTCTATCATTTAAATCGGCAATTTTGGGTTTCAACCTAAGAAATCTTCCTTGCGGTCCATAAAACCCTGAATTTGTAGATGTTATGCCATATCGTATACGATTTGAACTCAAAATATCTATCAACTCCTTGGCTCCATCGACCGCGTAGGGAACGATATTTTCATCTTCCCAAGCAAGGAATTTATTCAAGTCGTTTTCCAACGACTTGTTTCGCGCCTCTTCGGAACTATAAAAGTGCAACAGGCCGTCAAAACCTATTGCGGAAGTACTCAAAAGAAAAGAATCTACGGGTAAATCGTGCTGAATAGACCCAGATGTACCAATCCGTATAAAATCCAATTGCGTCTTATTGGGTTTTATCTTTCGGGTTTTAAAATCAATATTGGCCAGAGCGTCCAACTCGTTGAAAACGATATCAATGTTGTCAGTGCCTATTCCCGTTGAGATTACGGTAAGTCTTTTGCCTTTATACATTCCGGTATGGGTTATGAACTCACGTTTCTCGCGTTTCAATTCAATCGAATCGAAATATTTTGTTACCATGTTTACCCTTTGCGGGTCACCAACAGTAATAATAGTGGTCGCAATGTCTTCTGGTGAAAGCTTAAGATGATAGATGCTGCCGTCTGGATTGAGAATCAGCTCGGACTCACTTAAATCCATTCTATAGTTTTAGAATACGGTCTGTAGAAGAATTATATAGGAAGTTATACTTTAAAGAACCGCCCAGATATTGTTGATTATCACGCATATGGGAATAATAGTTCATTTTGTTTGATAGGACTTCCTTTCCCTTTTTTGTCAGTTTAATGGGATTCACAGAATTGAACAAAGGACGCAACGAAGTGAAAATTCGTTCGTATTGCGTATCACCAAACCCATAATACCCCTGATTGGTCAAGAGCTTACCCAAAAGTTCTCTTTTGGATTGAGGCTTTTCATTGTCCGCCGTCCAAAGAACTTTATTCTCGAGTTCATTCAGACCATTTTTAATGGTTGGGAAGCGTTTCAGGTGTACTTTCAGGGCTTCCGAAAGGTAATTGAACTGAAAGGAATCATGAGTAATGATGTTTTCAAGTCGCATAGGGTTATCGCTGCAATACAACTGCCATACATAATCGGCAAACTCAATATCGTCCTGCGTAAGGGTAACCTTGTTTTTGTAAAGGGAAAATAGTTTTTCGTCACTTAACTCGTTAAGTCCATAAAGTCTGTCTGTTTCATCTTCCTTACCACTACAAACCAAGGATATCTCTGCATGCCGTCGGTGGGTTTTCAGCCAACTTAGCACGGCGAGCATATTAATTTGGCAAAAAAGGTCGTATTCAAACCACAGAACGATTTGGTCTTGTTGCTTATGATTGCAAAGTGACCGATATTCCTTTAGGGTTTTTTCAACAAACCAAGACTTGGAGACCTTGTAATTACGGTTCAGAAACTCAAATCTGGTCTTCCAAAAGGATTCACTTCCTACGTTGCATAGCGTTTTACCTTCGCATAGCATTTCCCGCCATGTGATAATGTCTCCTTTAACATCAAGCGATTTTAATCTTGAGGTGAAACTGTCTCCGTTGGTAATATGCAACAGTGATTTCATTTTGAGTTTAGTTTTCGTCGGTTAGGGCTTAAAAGTAAGATTAATACAAAAAACACAAAAATTTTTTCCTAAAACATTGGTTTTCAACACCTGATTTTAACACCTCTTGAAAAAATAGAGTGGTTTCTTACGAAAAAACGATTATCCGCCAACTCTTTTTACGCTGAATCCATTGTCCTTTAAGAAGTCCATGATCTTATCGCGATAGTCCCCTTGAATTATGATGGCATCATGCTTATAACTGCCTCCAACATTCAAAAGTGCTTTAAGGTCTTTGGTCAACTTTTTAAAGTCAGAATCTGCCCCATTATAACCTTCTAAAATAGTCACTGGCCTTCCTTTTCGCTTTTCATATTTACACAAAATGGGAGCATCTTGCAGCCAATATTTTGGTTTAGATGGAGACGTTCCCTCTTCCTGTTCTGGAACATGGTCAGGGAAAAGTTGCTTCAATTGATCTTGTAAATCCAAAGGGGCTATTTTTTTACAAGTCCGAGTTCAATAAGTCGCTCATTCAAATATTCACCAGCAGTAGTGTCCTCAAATCCTTTGGGATTGGATTCGTCAATACAGTTATCCAAACAATTCAGTGGCATCTCACTTACGGGATGCATAAAAAATGGAATCGAATATCGCGAAGTCCCCCATAATTCCCTTGGAGGGTTTACCACTTGATGAATTGTTGATTTCAATTTATTGTTGGTCAAACGCGACAACATATCACCAACATTGATCATCAATTCATTGGGTTGGGCGATGGCATCCACCCATTCCCCCTCATGGTTTTGCACTTGGAGTCCTTTGCCATGGGCTCCCATGAGTAAGGTAATTAGATTAATATCTCCATGGGCAGCAGCCCTAACGGCGTTTTTAGGCCCCGTAGTAATCGGTGGATAGTGGATAGGTCTCAAAATAGAGTTCCCATTTTTTATCCATTGGTCGAAGTAGGTTTCTTCCAAACCCAAATGAAGGGCCAATGCCCGCAAAACGTACCTAGCCGTTTTTTCCAGTTTCTTGTAAGTTTCCTCACCCACACTGTTAAACTCCGGTAGCTCTTCTACCGTTACGTTGTCAGGATATTCCTCTTCAAGCTTTGGATCATTTTCCACATACTGGCCAAAGTGCCAAAACTCCTTCAAATCACCCTCTTTTCTGCCCTTGGCATGTTCTTTTCCAAAAGAAGTATACCCACGTTGACCTCCTATGCCTTCAATTTCATACTTGTCCTTGGTTTCTTGAGGTAGCTGGAAAAAAGTCTTGATTTCTTTGTACAAGTTCTCCACCAAATCATCCTCTAAAAAGTGTCCACTTAGGGCCACGAAACCAATATTCTCGAACGCGGCGCCTATTTCAGAAATAAACTTCGCCTTTACAGCGGGGTCTTCCGATAAAAATTCTTGCAGGTTAACACTAGGTATCGCACTCATCACTTTTTTTTAAAGTATATCAAAAATAACGATTAAACCTAAACCTTGCATTGGTATGCACAAAGAAGTGGCCCTTTTATTACTTTTAAGCCTTGTAATTTGTGATGTATGCGATATCATATCGGCCAATTGGAAGAAGAACAATTAGTTGGTTTATACGAAGGAATGTTGAAACCTCGTATGATTGAAGAGAAAATGTTGATTTTGCTAAGGCAAGGCAAAATATCCAAATGGTTTAGTGGAATAGGGCAGGAGGGCATTTCAGTTGGGGTGGCCCAAGCATTGAAACCTGATGAATACATTTTACCAATGCACCGGAACCTTGGGGTTTTTACCTCAAGAAACGTCCCACTCAACCGGCTTTTTGCTCAATGGCAAGGAAAAGCTAGTGGATTTACCCAAGGAAGGGACCGAAGTTTTCATTTCGGCTCCCAGGAGCATAAAATTGTGGGGATGATTTCACATTTAGGCCCACAATTGGCCGTTGCTGACGGAATCGCACTTGCCGACATCCTTGGCAGAAAAAAAAGAGTTACGGCTGTGTTTACAGGGGAAGGGGCTACCAGTGAAGGAGATTTTCACGAAGCTTTGAATGTGGCCTCTGTTTGGAATCTGCCAGTTCTTTTCTGTATTGAGAACAACGGATATGGACTTTCCACACCTACCAAGGAACAGTACAATTGCAAACACTTAGCAGATAGGGCGAAGGGGTATGGAATGGAGTCGAGAATCATCGACGGAAATAACGTTTTGGAGGTCTTCACCAAAGTAGATGAGCTGTGCAAGGCGCTTCGGAAAAGACCTCGTCCGGTTTTGCTGGAGTTTAAGACCTTCAGGATGCGTGGCCACGAAGAGGCAAGCGGCACCAAATATGTTCCAGAAAAACTGATGAAGAAATGGGAAAAGAAGGATCCTATTTCGAACTATGAAGCTTTTCTGTTGAAAGAAGGGATTATCAATCAGAAAAAAATCGACTCCCTGAAGGAATCCATATCCAAGGAGATTGAAACCAATCTGAAGTTGGCATTTGAGGAGGCGGAAGTCACTGCTGATACTGAGAAAGAGGTTCGGGAGGTCTACAAAGAATCTGCTTTTGAACATATTGAGCCAAAAGGAGAAACAAAACGGATTCGTTTGGTTGACGCTGTTTCAGAGGGATTGGAACAATCCATGGAAAGACATAATGAACTGATTATCATGGGGCAGGACGTTGCCGAGTATGGAGGGGTGTTTAAGATAACAGAGGGATTCATTTCCAAATTTGGAAAAAGTAGGGTGCGGAATACCCCAATATGCGAGTCGGCCATTGTTTCGGCGGCTATGGGACTTTCCATAAATGGGATGAAGGCGGTAGTTGAAATGCAGTTTGCAGATTTTGTGAGCTCCGGTTTCAATCCGATTGTAAACTACTTGGCCAAGGTGCATTATCGATGGGGCGAAAAAGCCGATGTTGTTATTCGAATGCCCTGCGGAGGTGGTGTTGGTGCAGGTCCCTTTCATTCACAGACCAATGAGGCATGGTTCACAAAAACTCCGGGTCTAAAGGTGGTATATCCGGCATTTCCGTCAGATGCGAAAGGGCTATTGGCAACGGCAATTAACGACCCCAATCCGGTTTTGTTTTTTGAGCACAAGGGACTTTATAGAAGTGTTTATGGAGAAGTTCCTGAAGATTACTATACGCTTCCAATGGGAAAGGCCGCTATGATTTCCAAGGGCGATGACCTTACCATTGTTACTTTTGGTGCGGCAGTGCATTGGGCCATGGAAATATTGGAAAAGAACCAAAATATTCAAGCGGATCTCATAGATTTGCGTACACTTCAACCTCTCGATTTGGCAACGATATACGAATCGGTGCAAAAAACTGGAAAATTGATTGTATTACAGGAAGACACTTTGTTCGGAAGTGTCTCAAGTGATATTGCCGCTTTGGTCATAGAGAACTGTTTTGAGTATTTGGACGCACCGATCAAAAGAGTCGGTAGTTTGGAAACCCCGGTTCCATTTGCCAAAAGCTTAGAGGAAAATTTCCTTCCAAAGCAACGATTCGAAAGTGCGCTACAGGATTTGCATGAGTATTAATAAAGGGATTAACAATTTTTTAACATGACCGAACACTCAAAAAGGTGTCTCAGTCGTATATAACAAGAATTAACTACAATAAACTCCAATTTTCTTATGGTAAAACAATCATTCTTATTTGTGGTATTAGCGGGATTAATGGTTTCGTCCTGCTCGGTTTCCAAAAGCGCCAGAACCCAAAGAAACCTATTCAGTGGTTCTTGGACCTTGGATAACATTTCGTATGAAAACAATTCAGGAAACTTCAAAGCTACTATCTTCAACGATGCTGAGGATATTTGTTTTGAAGGCAGTGACTGGTTTTTCCGTGACAACAACAGTACCGGAAGGTATACCATTTCACAAAGTACCCTTTGCCAGGGCGGTGACCGTTTCTTTCGTTGGTCCGTTGTGGAGCCCTCACAAAACTACAGTAGTCAACTGCAATTTAAATTTATAGATGAGAAACGCAAGGATATCTCAGGAGGACTTGGTTATCGCTTGAATATCTCAAGTATCAATGAGCAATCCATGACACTGCGATCCAATGTTTCAGTTGATGGGGAACCTGTTACAATCGTTTATCAATTTTCCAAAAAATAAATCATGAAAAAGACAATTATAAAAATTACAGCAACTTTTTTGACTTTAAGCTTGGTTCTAAGTTGCGACGCGGTCAAAAATGCCAACAATACCCAAAAAGGAGGGGCCATTGGAGCTGCTGGTGGCGCGGTTATTGGTGGAGTTATAGGTAACAATGTTGGTAAAGGAAATACGGCATTAGGAGCTATAATAGGCGCTGTGGTCGGAGGAGCCGCAGGAGGTTACATCGGAGATCGAATGGACCGTCAGGCGGAACGTATCGAAGAGGAATTGCCAGGGGCAGAGGTTAAGCGGGTAGGCGAAGGAATCAACGTAACCTTTAACGAAGATGCTGGTGTTTATTTTGATACCAATAAATCAGATGTAAAAGGGACGTCTGCCACTACTTTGGACAAGCTTGCCGGAATTTTCAAGGAATATCCAAAATCGGTAATTCTTGTTGAAGGACATACCGATAGTGCTGGACCGGAAGACTACAACATGAGGCTCTCTCAGCAGCGCGCAGAATCCGTAACCAATTACTTGGTCAGCAAGGGGATTTCAAGTGGACGATTTACTACCAAATGGTACGGTGAGTCGCAGCCCAGAGCTACAAATGAAACTTCTGAGGGAAAAGCAAAAAACAGAAGGGTAGAGCTTGCCATTATCGCAAGTGATGATTTAAAGCAAGAAGCTTATCAAAACACCAACTAGATAAGTTGGCGTTAAACACAATGAAAAAGCCGGCCCATAGGGTCGGTTTTTTTGTTTTATTACTGTATCTTCAAGTTGTGAACAGTAGCGACATTGTCATTGTAGGGGGAGGGCTTGCCGGATTGACCGCTGCACTGGATCTAGCACAGAGGGGCAAGCAGGTTATGGTGATTGAGAAGAACAAGTACCCCCACCATAAGGTCTGTGGAGAATATGTTTCCAATGAAGTGCTCCCCTATCTGGAGCATTTAGGAGTAGGTTTGGACCAATTTGACCTACCTCAAATTAACAAGCTTCAGTTGACCACCCAAAATGGAAAATCCGTTATGGTGGACTTGCCATTCGGAGGCTTCGGAATAAGTAGATATACGTTGGACCATCATCTCTACCAACTCGCGGAACAAAGAGGGGTTGAGTTTCTTTTTGAAAGCGTAACCGATATTAATTATAGCAAGAATCGTTTCCAAATCACACTGTCCACAAAAAAGAACCTTTATGGTAAGGTTGTAATTGGAGCTTTTGGTAAGCGCTCAAACCTAGATAAGCAGCTAAACCGTGATTTTATCAAGAGAAAATCTCACTGGCTAGGTATAAAAGCTCATTATAAGGGGTATCAATACCCAGATGATTTGGTAGGACTTCATAATTTCCCAGGAGGGTATGGAGGGCTTTCCAAAACTGAAGATGGAAGCATAAATTTCTGTTATTTGGTGCGGTACACCAGTTTCAAGAAGGAACGGAATGTTGATGAGTTTCATAAAAATGTGGTAAGCAAGAATCCTTTTCTTAAGGATTTTATGCATCAGGCGGAACCTAAGTTTGAAAACCCTCTCAGTATTGCCCAAATTTCATTTGACCGAAAGGAAGTGGTCAAAAATCATATTTTGATGTGCGGTGATACAGCAGGGCTCATACACCCTTTATGCGGAAATGGTATGGCCATGGCCATACATAGCGCCAAACTTGCAGCCGAGCAGATAGAATTGTTCTTAAATAATCCGGAATACGATAGAGCCCAAATGGAAATCAACTATAAAAGAGCTTGGAAACATCATTTTCAAAAGAGACTTTGGATGGGCAGAAGACTTCAGGCATTAATGCTTCATACCAAATGGTTTGATTTTGCAATTTCCACTTTGGCAGGGTCAAAATCGCTTTTAAGAGGAATAATTTCAGAGACCCATGGTAAACCAATCACAGCATAATGGATTTTTCCTTAAGAAGCACAGTTGATGAAATGATGGATAACCCCAATATGGAGGTGGCCACCTTGAAGGAGGCTTACCAAGACATCAATAGATGCAATTATCTTCTCGGCGGAGACAAAATTACCATCAATGGTGTTTGGGATTTGGTCAAAACCTCAAAAAAAGAATCGTATACGATTTTAGACATGGGCTGCGGTGATGGAACAATGTTGCGTAAACTCTCTGATTTCCTGTCCAAAAAGAATATTCAGCATAAAATGTGGGGGGTGGACTTAAGGGATGATGTGCTGACCATTGCAAGGGAACAGAGTCCGCAATATCCCCATATAGAATTCAAAAAAATAGATATTCTCGAGGTAGATTCCAGTTTTGGTTGCGATATTTTAATCAACACCTTGACCATGCACCATTTTGAAGAGGAAAAGTTGGAAGAGTTCCTGGGGCAATTTGTGAAACTTGCTAAAGTAGGGGTGGTAATCAATGATTTACAAAGAAGTAAATGGGCCTATCATTTATTTAAGATTTTCAGCTTTTTCCTTATTAGAACCAAAGTGGCTAAATACGATGGGTTGGTTTCCATTAGCAAAGGATTTACCAAAAAGGAACTAGTCCAACTATCAAAAAAAATACCGAATGTTATTCATACCATAAAATGGAAATGGGCCTTTCGCTATGTATGGATAATGCGAATCAATCGTAAAGATTCATGAGTAGAGTAAATGTTGTACAGGTGGCGAAACAGCTTCCGAAGTTTTGCCGTAAGACTTCGGAGATTTTACCCTACGTAGATTTTTGGCTTTCTTCCCAAGAAGAACGCTTTAAAAGAAAGGTAATTAAGATTTTTGAAGGGGCAGGGGTGGACTTGCGCTATGGAATCATGGACATAGAAGAAGTATTCACGGCAACCTCCTTTGAAGAAAAAAACGCTATTTATGCTCGCGAAATGACAACTTTAGGGGAGGAAGTGCTTCGTAAAGCCCTTAACCAGGCCTCCTGGAAAGCAGAATCATTGGATTATATTATCACGGTCAGTTGTACAGGGATTATGATACCATCCCTCGACGCTTATCTTGTAAATTCCTTAGGGATGAAGCAGGATATCATACGATTACCTGTAACCGAGATGGGTTGTGCTGCAGGTGTATCCGGATTGATTTATGCAGCCCACTTTCTTCGCTCTAATCCCGGAAAAAGAGCAGCTATAGTTGCAGTTGAAAGTCCTACCGCTACCTTTCAATTAAATGATTATTCCATGACCAACATGGTCAGCGCAGCAATTTTTGGGGATGGAGCAGCTTGTGCTTTGTTGTCCTCTGAGGAAAATGCTATAGGGCCTAATATTGTGGGGGAAGAAATGTATCATTTTACTGATGCTACCCATCTCATGGGCTTCGATTTGACCAATACGGGTCTCAAGATGATATTGGACCCTTCGGTTCCTGAAGTTATTTCGAGTCATTTCCCAAACATTGTCCATCCGTTCTTAAACCGCTTTGGTACCCGCATTGAAGACGTAAACCACCTAATTTTTCATCCGGGAGGGAAAAAGATTGTAGAAACCGTTGAGGATTTATTTGGAAAACTGGGAAAGAACATAGATGACACGAGAGAAGTCTTGCGTAAATTTGGAAATATGAGCAGTGTTACCGTCCTCTATGTCTTAGAACGTTTTTTGAATAGAACAAACAAGCAGGGAGAGCAAGGGTTGGTTTTGAGTTTCGGCCCTGGTTTTTCTGCACAACGGGTGCTTTTGCAATGGTGAATAGTTCAAAATCTTCCAAATGGGCCCTGATTCTTGGCGGCAGCAGTGGTTTGGGGTTGGCGACGGCGAAAAAGTTAGCCCGACACCAATTTAATCTGATTTTAATCCATAGGGACAGAAAGTATGATTTAGAGGAAGTTAAACATTCTTTTCAAGAAATTACTTTAAGTGAAATCTCTCTGCATAGCTTTAATATGGACGCTACTAAAACCGAAAAACGACAGGAGATTATTAAGGAAGTAGAAAGGATTTTGGGAGGGCAAACCATTGACGTAATGGTGCATAGCATAGCAAAGGGCAATCTTAAATCAATGCTTTCCGATGAAAATGCGTTGGGCAAAGAGGACTTTCAGTTGACATTAAATGCTATGGCAATTAGCCTATACGACTGGACTAGGGCTTTGGTCGATTCGAAGCTTTTTGCCTCGGACGCTCGGATTGTTTCCTTTACAAGCGAAGGTAGCTACAAAGCTTGGCCGGGATATGCTGCCGTTTCTGCTGCCAAAGCTACATTGGAGTCGATTACCAGAAGTATCGCTCTCGAATTTGCCCCGATTGGCATAAAGGCGAATTGTATCCAAGCGGGAACAACTGATACCAAATCGCTTCGAATGATTCCCAACAGTGAGGTTTTGATAAAAAGAGCTCGGGAAAGAAATCCCAACCAACGTTTGACTAGGGCCGAAGATGTTGCTGATGTGGTCTATTTGCTTACGCTAGAAGAATCAAAATGGATTACGGGGACCGTAATTAAAGTGGATGGGGGTGAGAGTTTGAGATAAAATCATTACCCTGTTGTCATGCTGAGCATGTCGAAGCATGAAAAAGAAAGTAAATGAAGAAATATTTTGTCTACATTCTCAAATGTTCGGACAATTCCTTCTACATAGGTGTTACGAACGATATTTTATCTCGTGAAAATCAGCACAACGAAGGATTGAATATAAGTTCATACACATTTGCACGCAGACCGGTAAAATTGGTATGGTGTCAAGAGTTTTTAAATCCTACGGAAGCGATTCACAGAGAAAAACAATTAAAGGGTTGGAGTAGGAAAAAGAAAGAAGCTTTAATACAAAAAGATTATGACTCTTTGAGAAAGTATTCAAGAAATAGTCTTCGACAGGCTCAGACTGACAAAGAAAAGATCATGGAGAAACTTCCCTATTCCCATCCTTTTCTCTTCGTAGATAAGCTCCTTAGTGTGAATGGAGAGGGGGCTGAAGGTACCTTTACCTTTCATAAGGACTCCTATTTTTATCAAGGGCACTTTAAGGATAATCCTGTTACTCCTGGGGTCATACTCACAGAGTGCTGTGCACAGATTGGCTTGGTTTGCTTGGGGATTTACCTTTTGGGAAAGGAATTGGACGAAAATGCAGTGCAAATAGCTATGGCAAGCTCCGAGATGGATTTTTTGGCTCCAGTTTTTCCTGGAGAAACAGTTCAGGTCGTTTCAGAGAGGGTGTATTTCCGATTTGGAAAGCTAAAATGTCGGGTTCGAATGTTCAATGCCCAAAAAAAAATGGTCTGCAAAGGCGTATTATCGGGGATGTTTAAACAGGCGAATGATGAATAAAAGAGTGGTGATAACCGGAATGGGGGTTTGTGCGCCTAATGGAATCGGGTTACCGGTCTTTTCCGAGGCTTTAAAAAACGGCACCAGCGGCATTCGCTTTGATACGCAATTGGAACAACTAAAATTTCGATGTCAAATTGCTGGAAGACCAGACATTGATAACATAAATCTAAACAATTACTTCACTGGTGTGCAATTGCGTGGATTGGAATCAACAGGTCTTGTTTATGGTGTAATTTCAGGAAAGGACGCTTGGACTGATGCAGGCTTGCCTATAATTGATGGGGAGCACCCTGATTGGGATTCCGGAATCATTTTTGGAACTGGAATTTTAGGTGTGGACCGTTTTCGAAAGGCTATTTATTCTGTTGATGCCGGTGATGTAAGGCGCTTGGGAAGTACCACCGTAATACAGACCATGGCCAGTGGCATCAGTGCTTTTTTAGGGGGTATTTTGGGCTGTGGAAATCAAGTTACCACCAATTCTTCAGCTTGCACCACGGGTACCGAAGCAGTATTGATGGGTTACGAAAGGATTCGGGCAGGCAAGGCGAAAAGGATGTTGGTTGGGAGTTGTGGGGATAGTGGTCCTTACATCTGGGGAGGATTCGATTCGATGCGTATCTTACCTCATAAGTATAATAATGACCCAGAAAAGGCAAGTCGCCCTATGAGCGCGTCTGCCCAGGGCTTTGTCCCTGGTAGTGGTGCAGGAGCCCTTGTATTGGAATCTTTGGAAAGTGCATCGGAAAGAGGAGCCGCAATTTATGCCGAAGTACTTGGTGGGCACATCAATAGTGGAGGACATCGCTTGGGAGGTAGCATGACAGCGCCAAATAGTATGGGGGTGCAACGATGCATCCAAAACGCATTGCGCGAAGCCAACATCAAACCAGAGGAAATAGACGCTATCAATGGACATCTGACAGCAACTTCCAAAGATGTGGACGAAATATCGAATTGGGCCAAGGCCTTACAACGCGAAAAAAAGGATTTCCCTTTTGTCAATTCGTTTAAGGGCATGTTTGGACACTGTTTGGCCGCAGCTGGCAGCATAGAATGTGTGGGGACGGTGCTTCAAATTTCGGAAAATCGGATTTTCGGCAACGTGAACTGTGAAGATGTTCACCCAAGCATCTCCAAAATAATAGATACATCAAGAATCCCGCAAAGAACCTTGGATTATCAACCAAAAGTTATTGCAAAGGCCAGTTTTGGTTTTGGAGATGTAAATGCTTGCGCTATTTTTAAGGCCTACAGTGCAGATCGAACTGAAAAAAAATGAAATGCAAAAAGAAAGATATCAAAAGTTAAGAGGAATTATAGAAAACTACCTTCCCGAAGACGTCAGTGCGGAGGACATTCAGATGGAAAGTGATTTTGTAAATGGACTGAACATCAATTCTGCCAATTTGGTAGACATAGTTCTCGATGTCGAAGATGAATTCGACATTATGCTTGAAAATGATGACATGGACGGCATGAAAACAGTGGCTGATGCCCTAAGGATTATCGACCAAAAATTGGTTGAAAAGACCACGGGGTGAAAGAGACCAAAAACATGAAAAGAAAATGGCTATGGACTGGGGGTCTTCGGGCTTCCCTTTTTGGTTTCGGAATATGTTGCCTCATTGAATGCGGATTTCTAAAGCATTCAGAAGCTCCATGGTATCAATGGGTGCTACTTGGCACCCTTTCCCTTATTATCACTATTCTAGGGCTGGTTTTTTTGATAAAAGCAGGTTTGTTGGAAGAAAAAATCAAAAACAAGAATGAATAGTTTTTTGAGGTTTGTACTTAAAAAAGTAAATATAGATAAGCGATTACTGGCTGTCTATTGTGTGGTCTATTTTCTCTGGGGTCTTGGCATGAATTGGTTTGGGCAGCAAGTCGAAATAGCCAAATTTACATTTTGGTGGCAGGTGATTACCTGTTATATTCTTTACATGATCCCAATTTCCTTAGTGTTAAGGGGGATGGCCTTCCATGCGCAATATGCCTATGGTTTGATTGCTATGGGCATTTTGGAATTCAGTGGTTATGCCCTTCAAACCTCATATGCCTATCCAGATAACATTCTGGACCAATGGTTCAACATTCGGAATTTTAGCCTTGGAATGGCTTTGTTCTTCGCCCTATATTTTCCTTTGGGCAATTGGGGCGTGGATAAAATCTATCGTTTACTATTTAAATAACTATTGATAGTCTACTGTTTTGTTCAACTTTTTGCTTAATGAGGATTAGTGAAAAG
>NZ_JANQIH010000227.1 GCF_028282265.1 Allomuricauda sp. | reverse complement strand
TCTATCTGTAAATTCTTCTTCCTCTCCTTCAAACTGCTCACGATCGAGTAATCCGCCATTTTCTTCCGATTCAAGGTCTTGCCCGGCATAATGGCCTCTAATATTATAAACATTATTAGCCGTTCGATAATTAAAACTAGTTCTGAAATTTCCAGAGCTTACCTGTTCAAATCGGTATTTACCTAAAGAACGAAATCCCTTAAAAGCCACAGAAACATTGAGTCTTTCATTTATATTGAAAGCCACTAACGCATCTAAAAGTTGACCTTGCTCCAAAGTGGTTTTAAACATCAAATCTGACATTGGTGTAGCTACGTCGTAATAGTTGATATCCTCTATCTCAAAATAGTTGTCGTTTCTTGCCATTGCCCCGAGTCGGGGGTAAAAATTTCTATTAGAAAAACTAACGCCTAGACGATTATAGGGTCTTCCAATATTGGCAAAGGGCATCAGCTCAAAATCATCTTTACGCAAAAAGTTGTACTTGTATTCTTTTTGAATTGTCAAGGTGGTATCTAAAAAGGTAGTATCCTTTGAATGGGAAATAATCTTGTAATTGCGGATTGTAACTTTGTTGGACTCTTCCTCATTGATAGGTCGCTGCTGAAATCTCAACTCCTGCAACTCCAAACTATCCTTCTCCTTGGGTGGGGGAGGAATAGAATCCTCCTGAGATCTTGCTACAAATACCGTCAAAAAAAGAAAAGAGAAAACTAAAACCCGCATCCACTTAAATTGGAGAAGCAAAGGTATATTTTTTGATTCGAATGAAATGTGAAATTTAATCCAACAATTTTCTCATTTAATCGTGCCGTCCAGTTTTATGTCACTTTGTCGGATTGTTACAATAAAAAGATAAAAAAGTCATATTTTGCAGAACTGATAGCTAAATCTATGAAAAGAAAATTACTACTAATAACCCTATTTCTGGGTCAGCTTACTTTTGCCCAACATATTAGTGGAACTCCTTGGATGGAAAGTCTTAAAAAGACCAAAGCCACAACTGGCAAGAATGCTCGGAAAGGTTATTCTCTTTATGAGATTTCAGAAGCTTTTGATCAATATTGGGATGGGAAAGACCCTATGCAAAAAGGTAGTGGTCTTAAACCTTTTAAACGATGGGAAAATTACTGGCAGCATTTTGTTGATAATGAAGGGTATCTGCCTTCACCTGAGGAAGTATGGAACTCATGGAAAAGCAAGGAAAATAGTTCCAAAACACCCAATCCAACCAGTAACTGGTCCCAGATTGGCCCAAACTCTACGGGAATTTCAGCCATCGGGCTTCCAGGTATTGGGCGAATCAATGCAATTGCTGTGGACCCAAATGACGCTGACACTTGGTACACTGGTGCACCAGCTGGAGGCATTTGGAAAACTACGAATGCCGGAAGCACATGGACGAACCTGTTCGATGACTTTCCCCAAATAGGGGTTTCTGGCATTGCCATAGATCCAAATAACAGCAATATTGTTTATATCACTACAGGTGACGATGATGCCGCTGACTCTTACAGTGTTGGTGTTTTTAAATCACTTGACGGGGGAGATACATGGAACGAAACGGGATTAAATCCAAGTAATAGTGATATCAATCTTATAATGAATGAAATTACTATTGACCCCACCAATTCAAATGTACTTTGGGTGGGCAGCAGCAATGGACTCTACAAATCCTTGGATGGTGGGGATAATTGGACAATCACCTTAGGTGGAAATGTGAAAGATTTTAAGCTAAAACCTGGTACAAGTTCCACCATTTATGCAGTTACAGAAACTACATATCACAAGTCGACAGATGGAGGTGCAACCTTTGAAAGAATCAGAGACATATTGCCTAATGTATCTGGCAGACTAGTTCTTGGCGTTACGCCAGCAAATCCTGAGGTAGTATATATCGCCAGTGCTGACACGGGCGCCAACGGTTGGGCATATCAAGGTTTTTATAAATCAACCAATAGCGGTGAGACCTTTACGGAAAGTCCAAATGTCACCGATATTTTTGAGCGCAATCAAGCGTGGTACAATCTAGCACTTGAAGTCTCACCTATTGACGAAAATGAACTTTATGTTGGCGCAATTAATATATGGAAAAGTATTAATGGTGGTGATACATTTATTAGATTGAACAACAACGATACTGACCTTACACCAGCCTACACACATGTAGATATCCACACCCTTAAGTTTTTCAATGGCTCCCTTTACTGCGGAAGTGACGGAGGATTCTTTGTCTCTGCTGATGGTGGTGCTTCCTTCACAGATTATTCCGATGGACTGGCCATCAGCCAGTTTTACAGAATATCCATAGGTAAAGGTGATGTTTCAAGAATAGCCGGGGGTACTCAAGACAACTCTGGTATAGTACTAAATAATGGTAATTGGAGTGTTTATACCAGAGGGGATGGAATGGATTATGAGATAGACCCAAATAACAGTAATATCATTTACGGATTTTCCCAATTTGGCGGGGCCTTGTGGGTAACAACCGATACAGGTCAATCTATTGGTTTTGTTCCTCCACCAACTGAGAACGGCTCATCCTTGAGGGGTAATTGGATAACCCCTTTGGCCATTAACAGTGAAGGTGAGATTTTTTCTGGATTTGACAATGTCTATAAATTTAACGGAAGTGAATGGGAAAGGGTTTCCTCCAGTGTGGGCTCTGACGAAATTGAAGATCTAGAAATTGACCCCAACAATTCAGACAACATGTATGCTGCTGAAGATAACTTTCTGTATCGAAGTCAGAATGGGGGACTTACTTTTACCGCAGTAAGACAATTCGATTCTGAAATCTCTTCAATAGCTATTAATAATTCGGATGGAAACATTGTTTATGTCGCTACCTCTCGAAGAGTAGGCGTACGCCAATCTTTTCAACCCGCTGAAAGAGGTATTTTCAAAGTAGAGATGAACGGAAATGTGGCTACAGTGACAGATATTACGTTTGATTTACCCACCGATCAGGCCTACTTTTCAATAGAACACCAAGGGAGGCATACAGACAATCCCATATATGTTGGAACCAATGTAGGTGTTTATCGTTTAGACGATACCCTTACTGAATGGGAAGAGTATTTTACTGGATTACCTTCGGTTGCAGTCAGTGATATCGAAATTAGTTTAGATGAAGAAACGATTGTTGCCAGCACTTATGGACGGGGAATCTGGCAATCCCCCTTACCCGTTCAAGTTCCCAACTATGAAATTCGATTGGTCAGTGTCTCCCCCAATTCGGGAATAGTGGCCTGCGGTGAGATTTTTCCAGTTGTGGAAATTGAAAATAGTGGTCTCAATCCGATAACCGTAGTGGATGTTGATTATCAATTTAACAATGAAAGTGTACAGAATTTTGTGTGGACAGGCACATTGAACCCCTCAGAATCTGTATCCATTGATCTGCCTTCGGTAAACATCGAACAAATTGGCAAAACTGATTTCACCGTAAATGTTTCTATTGCCAATGATACATTTGAAGACAATAATGAACAGACTGTTACATTCTTCCCGAACCAGTTTGGCACTGGGGATACCGTGTTTGACTTCGAAACCCAGACTACAAGTTTAGTCACATATGATGATATCGGAGAGGGTAGTGTATGGGAAAGAGGTGTTCCCCAAGGGAACTTATTGAGCGAAGCAGCTTCAGGGACCCAAGTTTTAGGGACTAATCTTGATGGCGAATATCCAAACGCATCAAAAAGTTTCATTTTGAGTGGTTGTTACGAGTTTTCTTCCATACTCGCACCAGTATTGAAATTTCAAATGGCTTATGATCTTGAGCTAAACTTTGATATTGTTTTTGTGGAGTATTCTACGGATAATGGTCAAAATTGGAATGTTCTGGGCCAGTTAGGAAGCCAACCTAATTGGTATAACAGCGATAGAACCAACGCAAATTCCGGAGAAGACGATGACTGTCAAAATTGCCCTGGTGCCCAATGGACAGGAACCAACGCCACTTTAACAGAATATTCCTACGACTTTGTGGCGAACGCCGCTTTAGGTGAAACAGATTTGACCAATGAGGACAACATCGAATTTAGAATAGTCTTTCAATCTGACCCTGCAGTAAGCGGTGAAGGTGTTATAATTGATGATTTCGTGGTCGAGGGTTTTCAAGACGACGATGATACTGACAATGACGGCACGCTTAATGTAAATGACAACTGCCCTTTGATCGGTAATGCAAACCAACTGGATACCGACAATGATGGCGAAGGGGATGTTTGTGATTTGGATGATGACAATGATGGGATATTGGATACCGAAGATAACTGCCCTTTGACTCCAAACAATAATCAACTGGATTCTGATGGAGATGGAATTGGTGATGTGTGTGACAATGATTTGGATAATGACGGTGTCGAAAACGATTTGGATTTATGCCCTAACACTCCCACTGGTGCTGTTGTTGATGTAGATGGATGTCCCATATTTTCCTTAAGTCCAAATAACTTTAACATTCGTACAGTTGGTGAATCATGCAATTCGTCAAACAACGGATTAGTTGAAATAACTGCAAATAATACCCTAAACTATACTGCGCGTCTTATCGATTCCAATTCAACAGAGATTGATAGCTTCTCTTTTACAAACACCACCTCTTTTTCAGACTTGGCAGCAGGAAGCTACGTCTTATGTCTAACGGTGGACAGTGAACCTGACTTTGAACGATGCTTTGATATTAATATATCAGAACCTGAACCTCTTGATGTAACAGCGAAAGTGAGTTCTTTAGACGACAAAGTTACCCTTAGCCTCAAAGGCGCCAGCGCCTATACTGTAGAAGTAAATGGCGAAATTTTTAGAACTTCCCAATCAGAAATAACCCTTCCGCTCAACAAAGTGGAGAATACAATTTTGGTCAAAACCGATCGGGACTGTCAGGGAATATTCGAAAAAGTGGTAGTTCTTAGTTCGAAAGTCTTTATTTATCCAAATCCAACCACAACAGGTAGTTTAAACATCTATTTGGGTTCTGACGAATTCAATAACGTAAACACTTCTCTGTTTAATTTAGGAGGAACCAAGGTATATAACAAATCCTACTCCCCCGCAAATGGTTTTGTTGAAATGAATATTTCCGCTTTACCAAACGGGGTATATCTCCTGAACATACAAACAGATAAATCATTGTTAACTTATAAAATTGTAAAAAGATGAAATCTTTAAATAGAATAGTCTTTGTTCCAATAGCCATTATTTGTGTTTTAGGTTGCAGCAGCAGTAGCTCCAATGGCGATGATAATCCACCAACAGATGACGATGGGCCAATAACTTCGGTAAGCCCTCCAACCGCTGCCAGCCTCGTCTTCCCAGAAGATAACACTGAATGCAATGAGGGTGAGATCATAAACGAAACCACTAGCACTGTAACGTTTAGATGGACAGCTTCTGAGAATACGGATACGTACACGGTAAGTTTGACAAATTTAAATACTAACGAGACATCGACAACCAGTGCAACCACTAATGAAGCTCCCATAAATTTAGAAAGGGGAGCCCCCTATGAGTGGTTTGTCATTTCAAGAGCCAATGGAAGTTCAGAAACTGCAACAAGCTTGGCATTTCGTTTTTATAATGAGGGTCCAGGGGTTGAGAATTACCCTCCATTCCCTGCTGAGGCGGTAAATCCCAAAAGAGGTGAAAACTTAAACGCTGCAACGACCAATGTGAGACTTGAATGGTCTACCAGCGATATTGATGGTGATGTAGAGGCTTACGAGGTTTTTTTCGGAACAGATTCTGCTTCAATACCTTCTCTAGGAACAACAAATGAAAATAGCTTTTCTGATATTCTAGTAACATCTGGGGGCACCTATTTTTGGTATGTAATATCAACAGATGATCAAGCTAATTCATCGACTTCGGAGATTTTTCAGTTTAGGGTACGTTAATCTACGCCCTGAATTGGGCAACTTGTTGGTAAATTGATATGTTTGCCCTAGAAAGAGCTTGAGGTTTAAACTTCATTTTTTTAATAATACCAGTACAACCTCTCAATTTTATATAATTTTTTCAATTAACTTTTAAAAATACTCTATGAAAAAAACAGCATTAATAGGAACTCTGCTCTTATCAACCGCTGCAATGGGGCAATTTAGCCAGACCAACCCAGAAGGAAATGTTATCTCCTTTCAAACCAAAAACAAAGATTTCTCGGAAATAGAAGCCAGTGGAACTCCATATTTGGAAGAAGATTTTCAGTACGGCCAAATTTATTTTAATGACAAAGTGAAGTATTCAGGAGAGTTAAGATATAACGCATATGCAAGCGAAATTGAAATTTTGCAAAGCAACGATGAATATTCTGCAGCCTTAAAAAGAAACTCAATATCTGCTGTAATCGGGGATAAAAAATACCAGTTGTTTGCTTTTATTGATAATAATAAGGGAAAAAGAATCGGTTATTTTAATCCTTTGAATGTTGGAAGGATTCAGTTGCTTTTCAAACCGGAAATTAAGTTACGAAAGGGTCGAATTCCAAATACCAGTTATGGTCGTCTGGTACCTCCAACGTATATAGATGTGAGTTCTTATTACTTAAAAATTGATGACGAGCCAGCTTCCAAAATCTATTTGAAGAAAAAATATTTATATAAAGCATTAGGCAAAAATCGGGTTCAATCTATTATGGAATCCAAAAAGTTAAACCTGAACAAAGTAGATGATGTAATCATCTTATTGGAGTCATTTAATCAAAAAGAAATCTCGAAATAAGTTATTTTCTCTGATTTTTAACTTTTTGAATAAAAAAGCCACCTTAAATAAGGTGGCTTTTTTATGAAATGTTACTCGGTGTAATCCCTACTGCTTTATTAATGTAAGGAAGTTAGGAATAAATCCAGGGGAGACAATTGTTATATCTATCAATCCAGCACAAGATAGTGCTGATCCGGTAACCTGTCCATAAACTCCAGGTCCGAAAGTAAAAAAGTGGATATCCGTCTCTGCACCACCAAAAGAAACTGATCCTTCAGAATCAACATTTAGAATGAGCGGGTCAGGGTTCTCCTGCGCCACAGCACCTTCCACTATGGTAATTTGATTTGCTCCCGGCCCAGCCACAACTGTTCTAGTAGCAATTGCTGGTGAAAAGAAATCATCAAACTCATGCGCTGCCACATCATACGTTCCTACAAAATCATCAATTATTATTTCAGGGCATCTAACATTTACTCCCAAAGAAATTTCAGTAATGCTGTTTCCCGTAAATTCCGCACCTTCCACGCCATCCAACGATATTACCACCACGTCGGATGCAGATGGAATATTCAAAGAAGCAAGAGTGGTAATAACAATGTCCGCTGTAAATTGCCCAGCCGGTATCACAGTTGGGAATTCAATACTATACAAAGAAGGGTCAAGGGTAGAATTATCTAAATCTACAGAAAATGACAGACTTCTATCGGTTGAGGATAAGGTGGAAACTCCGACCGTTAAAGTACTAGTTGTATTTTCGGCAGGATTGAAAATTACTCTAGGATTATCTCTACCCCCATTGAAACCTGCAATGGCTCTGCCATTTTCAACATCAAATATAGGGCGTTCATTCTCTTCGCAAGAAAAAGTCAATATTCCCACAAAAAGAAAAACGAATAGTTTGGTTATATATGTTTTCATTTTTTTTCTTTTAGATTTTAATAGCCGTCGTTCTGTTCCATGTTAGGATTTGCGTTAATCTCATCCTGAGGGATAGGGAACTGAAATCTGTCGTCTCCGGCAGGAAGTGTCAATATCTCAGGTGGTGTGCCAGAACCATCAATAATGTCACCGTTATTGGACCTCTGAATTGCCTCTCCTCTTCTTTTTAAGTCGAAGAAACGGTGTCCTTCAAAACAAAGTTCTACCCTTCTATTGAATTGAATTGCATCCTCTAGGGCCTGACCAGTTTCTCCTCCAGTAAAGGTTGTGAATCTTTGGGCCCTAAGTTGATCGAGAGTAGTCAATGCTGCTCCTTCCTGTCCTAGTTCAAACTGGGCCTCAGCCTTGTTCAACAACACTTCCGCTGCCCTTACCGCCTTGATATCGAGTCGCCCATTCACCTGACCAGCTTCCCCTAAAAACTTTCTAACTGCATTGTAATCATTATCCTGATTGGTTCCAACAAACTGGATAACGGGCAATCTCAAGTCGTTAGCGTCAATGCTGTTAAAAAATTCAAACTCCACGGCATACTCAGAAATCGTGGAAGTAGCATTTGACTGACTGTACAATACCCCAACATTGTTTCCTGCCGCGGGGACATCATCACTACCAGTTTCAACACCTGTATCAATGGCCAACTCAAAAACAATTCCATCATTGGTGGTGTCCTCATATACATCCAATAGGTCCGCACCTGCAGCCAATGGTGTACTTACTTGGTTTGCCGCATCGATAGCTTTCTGATACTCTCCGTTATACAGGTAAACCCTTGAAAGGATTCCATACACACCGTCACGGTCTATTCTACCCTCACCGTTTTCATCTGCAACCAATCCTGCAGCTGCTTCCAAATCTCCGATAATTTCGGTATAGTTACTCCCGACTGTTTCTCTAGCAGGTTGTGCGAACGGGTCACCTGTATCGCCATCCTCAACCTTTACGTAAACAACTCCTAGGGAACTATTAGCCCCACCACTTTGGGTAGGAATCTGAGCATAAAGCCTTACAAGGTCAAAATGAGCGAAGGCCCTAATGGCCAAGGCTTGCCCCAGTATATTATCTTTTTCTGGACTGTCGGCCAGGTTGTCGATTTGACCTATGACCAGATTCGCCGCATTCACCGCTTCATAAGCCTCACTCCAATACAGCACCAATGCACCCGCATTGTTAGCCTCATATCGATAATCATAATATAACTCATTAGAACGTCTTCCTGTCTGGACAAGGACTACATTATCTGACAAGATATCGGGTATTCCTTGATATCCAGAACCAGGATTTGCGTAATAGTTTCTAATTTGAGCATATGCACCGTCAACACCGGTTTGAAAATTCGCTAAACTAGTAAAAAATGTCTCCGGATTTCCCTGTGAAAAGGGCTGTAATCCGCTTAGCTCGTCGTCACAGGCCACAAAGCTCAGTGATAACATTAATATTGAAATTTTAAAAATATTTTTCATCTTTTCTTCGCTAATTTTTATTAAAATCCTATTTCCACACCAAAGATGTACTGCTTTGTCTGAGGATAGCTAAACAACGAAAATTCGCCAGGAACGAAACCTGCATCCCCAGGTTCTCCAGTCTCTGCAGAACCCAGACCAATTTCAGGGTCACCTTCATATTCTGTCAACGTCCAAATATTCTGGCCCGTAACGAAGAACCTAAAAGAGTCAATACCCGTTTTGGTCTTGTCCAAAAACTTTCTAGGAAGGTTGTAATCAAGGGTCAAAGTCCTCAACCTAATGAAATCACCTTTTTCCAAGAACCTTGTAGAAGTTTGATCTGCTGTATCTTGGAAAAGCGGACTTGGCAACACATCTTGATCACCAGGCTGTTTCCAATAGTTAAAGGCCTCTACCCGTTGGTTACTATCAATATTCCCTATAGCAATACCGGCAGACCTTTGTAAGTTGGTAATATAGTTACCTCCTCTAAAGACGAAGTCACCTCTAAGTCCAAAACCTTTATACCTAAAGTTTGTAAAGAAACCACCTTCCATATTTGCCTGTGGCGACTTACCGGAAAGTGTTGTTGCAAAAGAGGCATTAAACTCATTGGTGACATTTCCGTCGGCATCTAAATACAAAGGTTCACCATTTGCAGGATTCACCCCAGCATATCTAGTTAAGAAGAATGTATTGACCTCCTCACCTACACGCAAAATTGTATTTCCTAATGGGCTGATAATATCCTCTCCATCAACCAACGCCTTCACTTCATTGTCAATGAAGGTGATGTTACCTCCAATAGACCAAAGTAAATCTTGGCTTCGGATCACATCAACGTTAAGTGAAACTTCAAGACCTCTGTTTTCCAACTCACCAACATTGGAGATAATAGAATTGTTTTCATCTCCAACCGTTCTAGATAATGGTCTGTCTAACAATAAGTCCTCTGAAGTTTTTACGAAGTAATCAACAACACCGTTTATTCTGTTATTGAATAATCCAAACTCAAGACCAATATCCAAAATAGCCTGGGATTCCCACTGAACATTAGGGTTACCAACACCAACTGGAATGGAGGTGGACTGGCCGTTATACGTATTAAAATTCAACAAATCCAAGAAACCAAAGTTTGGAATGTTTTGGTTACCTGACGTACCGTAGGATGCCCTAAGCTTTAAATTGTTGAAAATAGACCCTTCCATGAAGTTCTCACTGGAAATGTTCCATGCAGCACTACCACTGTAGAAGTAACCGTATTGGTTTTCTGGGCTAAATCGTGAAGAACCATCCCTTCTTATAGACCCAGATAAGATATATTTACCATCATAGTCGTAATCCACAAACAATCCTTGAGAGAACAGAATCCTGCGAGCCTCGTCAGAGCCAACAGCCAGTGGGTCGGCAGCAACGTCCAAATAAGGTATATCTGGGCTTGGAAATCCACGACCTCTTGCAAAAATTTGAGTGATTATATTCTCATTGTATTCCAATAGAAAGCTCGCAGAGAAATTGTGAACCCCATTAAATGTATCAGAATATGTAAAAAGATTGTTCACATTATACTCCATATCAATGTTCTGCTGGTCAGTTTGGTCACCAGGAAAGTTAGCATCCCCGATAAAACCTTGCAAAACACCTCCGGAAATAGAACGGTTGGTCCTATTGAATCGGTTGCTTACTATACCTACACTAAAGCGATTGCTAAATTTATCGGATAGTGTCATGTCAGCTGACAAATTACCGATAATCAAGAGATCACGATTATTCTCTGGTTCCGTTTGGAGCGCCAAAGCAATGGGAAATCCTGTAGTAGTTGGGTTAAAAACTGGATCTCCTTGAGAGTCCGTAACTACATTCCCGTCACCATCTCTTAAAAAGAGTGGATCCCATGGATTGTAGTCATACATTGCCCTAAAGGGGTTTTGTACGTTGTTTCTATCCCTTGGTAAATCTGTAGTTGATCTCGATATCGAAAGGTTAGTACCAATTGTCAACCAATCCTTAGCCTGGTACGTTGTATTTAATCGAGCAGAAAGTCTTTCAAAACCTTTGATTCGGTCAATGATACCTGTGTTCTCATCATAACCTAAAGATAAAAAGTAGGTCAATCTCTCATCACCACCCGAGATGGACAATGAGGTAGATTGAATTTGTCCTGTTCTTAACAGTTCCTCTTCCCAATTAGTATCCAATGATCTTAGCCTTAATAGGTCGTCAGGGCTAGCATTTGCTCCTGGCAACGCTTGGGCTGCTTCTACACCCAATGCAGCAAACTGACGTTCTAATTCCAGTTTCTGAGTTGCATCCATTAAATCGAATGGGTCAGGAATTCGTTGATTAAAACCATATGAGGAACGAAGTGTAATTCTAGCATCACCCGATTTACCTTTTTTGGTTGTAATCAAAATTACACCGTTTGCACCCCTTGAACCATATTTAGACACTGTTGCAGCATCTTTAAGAATGGACATGGACTCAATATCATTGGGGTTCAAATTATTGATGGGGTTGAAATCCCTCTCAGTATCGATAGGAATTGGAACACCATCAATTACATATAAAGGCGTAGTCTGTGCATTTATCGAACCAATACCCCTAATCTGTACGAAGGCAGTATTACCAGGTCGACCGTTTGCCGCAGTTACCTGAACACCCGCAGCTTGACCTTGCAAGATGTTATCAATACTGGTAGACGGAACAAACGCCTCGATTTGCGACGTATTTACAGTGGAAACCGCTGAAGTGTTCAATTCACTCGACTTCGTACCGTAACCCACAACTACAACTTCTTCGAGAGCTTCCGCGTCCTCTTCCATCTGAACGTTGATGGTATCCGCTTGCCCAACCGTTCTAGTCACTGTACGCTGCCCTATATAGCTGAAGCGCAAAGTTTGACCAACATTGGCAGAGATAGAATAATTACCATCAAAATCAGTTTGTGCCCCTGTGGAAGTTCCCACAACAACAATTGACACTCCAGGTAAAGGGAGACCATTTTGGTCCGTTATGTTACCTGAAATCGTTTTCTCCTGTCCAAAAGAGAAATTGATGCATAGCATCATAAAAGAGGCTAGCATCAAAGTAATCTTTGATTTCATTTAATTGAATTTTTGAATTAGTCAGCGGCTAAAATCTTAATAAAAACTTAATATTCCAAAAAATACATGCTTCTGGACCTGCCAAATGTTAAAAATGACAGTATAATTATCATATTTTAACACATTTAGGTTTGGTATTGAATAAATATGATTTCTTTAACTAATACTCTTTTTATTTTTCATTGCTCATTAAAAAAAATAAAGGATTATAAATGATGCTTAGAAGATTTGAATTACCGGGCCATGTTGCCGGAACAGATGAAGCGGGAAGAGGGTGTTTGGCAGGTCCGGTAACCGCAGCTTCGATAGTACTTCCCAAAGACTTCGAAAATGAAATATTGACCGATTCCAAGCAACTTTCTGTTGGCAAAAGGGAATCACTTCGAAATTTGCTAGAAAAAACCGCAATATCGTTCTCCGTACAACATGTTTTTCAAGATGAAATCGATAAAATCAATATTCTGAATGCATCCATTAGTGCCATGCACAAAGCTTTGGATAATCTCACATTGCTCCCAGATATCATCTTAGTGGATGGAAATCGTTTTAAACCTTATAAATCCATAGCGTATGAATGTATTGTAAAGGGGGATGCAAAATATTTAAGTATTGCAGCTGCCTCAATTTTGGCCAAAACCTATCGGGATGATTATATGACCAAGTTACATGACGAGTATCCCATGTACAATTGGAATAAAAATAAAGGATACCCTACTCTAGAGCATAGACGGGCCATAAGAGAACATGGTCTTACCGTACATCATAGAAAATCGTTTAGGCAACTCCCGGAACAATTGACTTTGGACATTTAAAAGTCATACATTTGACATAAAACTCCTCATGACCTCACGGACTTTGCTTTTTCTATTGGTTTTTTCGTGTTTCTCTTGCCAGAAGCGGGTCGAATCCAAAGATACTTTGCTTTCCAAAGTTCCTCAAGATGCTGTCGGTTTTGTAAGAATCAATAACCTCGGAAATTTTTTGAGTGAGCTGCGCAACAACTCTTTTTTGGACAAAAGTCAAGCTATTGAAAACTTTAAAGGTATTGTGGAAAAGGCAAAGGTTCTCAACCTCATGAAATCTGATTCAGAGTCATTGCTCGGCATTTACGAAACAGGAAAAGAAAGTTTGGATTTTATTTGGGTAGTCCCCAATGCTTCCGATTTAATAGATATTGAAAAAGCTCCTGAAAAA
>NZ_JANQIH010000212.1 GCF_028282265.1 Allomuricauda sp. | reverse complement strand
TCCCTTCCCAAAGATATGTGGGTAAGCGAAGTTGCGGCATCCCAACACAAAAAAGAAAGGGTTTTTGTAAGCTTGAATGGGTATCGATGGGACAACTTTACTCCTTATATATATGTGAGCGATAACTATGGGAAGACCTGGAAGAATATTTCTTCGAACATTCCAACCTCTCCGGTCAATGCGTTGGTTGAAGATCCCGAGAACGAGGACCTTCTTTTTGCAGGAACGGATAACGGCCTGTACGTATCTTTCAACAAAGGAAATTCTTGGGAACTGTTTCAAAACGGAATGCCCAACGTGGCTGTACACGATTTGGTCATTCAACCCGATGCCAAACACCTTTTAGTGGGTACCCATGGAAGAAGTATCTATAAAGCAGACATTTCTGCCTTGCAGCAAATGACGCAAGAAGTCCTTGATAAGAATCTTGTAGTCTTTGATGTGGAAAACATAAAGTATTCCAAAAATTGGGGTAATTCCTGGAGTAGTTGGATTGAACCTGATACTCCAGGATTGGACGTTTACTTCTTTTCGTCCTCCAAAGGAAGTTTTTCAGCCAGTGTAAAATCATCAGATGGCACCGAAGTAAGCTCTACAGCCCTTGAGGCTGATAAGGGTCTGAATATCGTATCCTATGACCTTGCTTTCTCCAAAAAAGGAAAAAGAGACTTTTTGAAAAAGAGCAAAATGAAATTGGAAGAAGCAAAAAATGGAAAAACCTATTTGCCGAAAGGAACTTATACCGTAGAGATTTCGGGGAACGGTCAAACTGAAAAAATTGAGTTTAAAATAGAGTAAGTGGAACTGACCCTGAGCATCCCCGCCCTTTTGTTTCCGGCCATCTCGTTGACGATGTTGGCCTACAATGCACGTTATTTGGCAATAGCGGCCTTGATACGTCAATTGCACAAACAGTTCGAGGAAACCGAGGATACTCCGCTAAAAAGGCAAATCGATTCTTTGCGCAAACGCTTGGGCATTATTAAAAACATGCAGGCAAGTGCCATTGTGAGCTTTTTGTTATCGGCGATTTCCATGTTTTTAATTTATGTCGAATTCAACGTGTGGGCCAATATCATCTTTGGTGTCAGCTTGGTTTTTTTGATGGTTTCCCTGATTCTTTCCTTAATTGAGGTTCAGCTTTCCACCAAAGCACTTGGCATTCAATTAAAGAATATGGAAGAATAGCGGATGTTGATAACTTTATTGCCAAATCTTTTATCAACAACTTCAAGTAGTTAACATTGAAGTATTCTAGATTTTTTATTTTTGAAAGCCTCAAAAAGTAGGTTTAATAAGGGTTTGTCGTTTTTTTCTTATGAAACGTGTAAAAGAAATAGACTTTTTTAAAAATATTCGGGAAATTAGGGAATATGAGTTCGGTGTTTTCTACTTTTTTGACAATCTGGTCATTTCAGAAATCAACGAAGGTGTGCTGTTTGGGTGGGAAATGGCGACCAAAGCCGTTGAAGCCGCTTATGAAATTATTGGAAGGGACAATGCCATTGCATATATTTCCAATCGGGTCAATAGTTACTCCGTAGTCCCTACAGATTGGAGGAAGTTTTACTTCAATCGACATCAACTTGATTTCTATTCCGTTGTCGGAAATACCCAGGGAAGTTTTGCAAGTCTCATTCTGGAGCGCATGTTCTTCAGAAACAACATTCGTCAGTTTTCTGATTTGGAAACTGCGATTAAATGGAGCCTTTCCAAAATTGATGAGCAAAAACAGGTGACGTCTTAATCTTTTTGTTTTCCTATTCGAAACAGAGCATCGCCTTGGTTGACCACTGCCTGATGGTTGATGCAAAAAACATAGCCGTCAAAAGGGGCCTTGATTCGTTTGTTCTTTTTGGCATAGGTATCTGTAATCTCACCAAGTTCTTGACCTTTAATGACACGTTTCCCATTTTCAATGGAAGGGACGAACATTCCAGCCCTTGAGGCGCGTATCCATCTCGTGGTTTCCAAATGAACCGATTTCTTTTTTTTGATTTGGTTTCCCTTAGGCAACATATCGTAAGCGATCAAAATGTTTGAAATTCCTTGAATTGCCTTTGAGATGGCTTCTTCATTAAACCGCATGCTCTTGCCAGCCTCATAGACCACGGTAGGAATCCCCATTTTGAATGTGGTCTTTCTAAAAGAACCTGCTATCAACCGAGAGGCAAAATAGAAAGGAGCATTGAATGCCTCGGCCAAAAATTTGCTTTGCTTATCGTCAGCGGTGTATCGGACCTGAGGAAAATTATTACGTTGCGCCCCTCCCGTATGCAAATCAATTCCAAAATCGATTTGCGGAAGAATTTCGGAAGTATAGGCAAATGCAATCCTGCTTGCCAAAGAACCCGTTTTTCTGCCTGGAAAACTTCGATTGACATCTTTACCATCAGGAACATCCCTTGAAAAATGTATAAATCCGAAAATATTCAAAATGGGTACAACTATAATCGCCCCTCTTTTTATTTTGAAAAGGTTGTTTTGGAGCATTCGCCGTAAGGTCTCCACTCCATTGATTTCGTCGCCATGGAGACCAGCTTGTACCAAAACTGTGGGGCCTGCTTTTTTTGCGTTGAATACATGAATTGGAATATCAATCAAGGTTCCTGTTGGCAGCCGGGCAATATTGATCAAGACCTGGCGATTTTCACCTGGGGCTATCGTGTCACCATTAATGGTAATGTTCTTATTTTCTTTTTCTGAACCCATTTCGTTCGACAAATTGAATAATGTGTTTGGCAACATTGACGTTCGTTGCTGCTTCTATTCCTTTTAGTCCAGGAGAAGCATTTACCTCAATCAATAGTGGTCCCTTTTTGGAACGAATCAAATCGACCCCGGCTACACCCAAGCCTAAATATTTGGTGGCATTTAGTGCAATAAATTGTTCTTTGGCCGTTGGGTTAATGGCTTCTGTGTCAGCCCCAAGGTGAACGTTTGATCTAAAATCATCCAACCCGCTTTTCCGTTTCATACTGGCCACTACTTTATTACCGACCACGATTAACCGAATATCCTCCCCATTGGCTTCCTCAATATACTGTTGCAACAATATACTGGTGTCCATTTTATAGAAGGTATCTATAATGGATTTTGCCGATTTCTTGCTCTCTGCCAAAATCACACCCCGGCCATGGGTTCCTTCCTGTAGTTTGATGATTACCGGTGGCCCTCCCAAAAGTTTTATCTGCTCTTCAATATTATCGGGGTTAATGGAAAAAACGGTGTTAGGAATAGGAATCCCTTTTCGGGCCATAATCTGAAGGGTCCGAACTTTGTTCCTTGCACGCGTAATCCCCAAGGAGCGTGCGGTGCTAAAAACATGGTTCATCTCAAATTGCTTTACGATGGCCGCACCATGCCGCGTTACCTTAGCTCCAATTCTGGGAATAATCGCATCAAATTCATTGGTTACGTTATCTTCACCTAAATAAATCTGTGGGCTGCCATCACCCAGTTTTACGGAACACTTGGTATGGTCAATCAATTCCACATAGTGCCCTGCCCTTTGGGCTTCTTCCAAAATACGACGCGTGGAGTGCACGTTGAGCCCCACTGAAAGTATGGCAATATCCATAAGGAATGAAAGGCATTTAGGTTTCTCCAATATCGGCCAAAAATATCATCCGAACAATTTCTTTTATTCTATTGGAATGTATTTCATCGATTCATACAGTATTGCATACCATTTGGAAAATTGTTGTTTCAAGTCAACTCCAATATGTATAGCTTGAACCTGCAAACCCCAAATTCAAAGAAATTGGCACTACACTGGAATGTTTTCAATGCCATAATTTTGGTGGCGACCACCGTTACTATACTTTATTGTGGCGCCAGAATTTTCAATAGGGGTTTGGACAGACCCATGAAGTTTATGCTATGGTTTGTTCTTTTCTCCAATATTGTAATTGTTCAAGTGATTCTTATCGATATTGGTATTTCCGAAGCTTTTCCTTTTATTTTACTTTTTTATCAACCCTTTCAATTTCTCTGCCCTGTTCTATTTATAGCGTTTACCTATTCCTATATTGAAAGATTTTCATATTTCACAAAGCATAAGTTTCTTTTTTCACTTCCTTTTATCCTTTTCTTTTTGTTCTATACTTTCCTCAAAGTAAATGTGCTTTTTGAATACACTTGGATTTCAAAACAGACGGCTTCATGGATTGGCGCCGAATTGGATGAAAACAGCGCTTTGGCGCTTTCATTTTGCTCTGCTGTCTGGAACTATGCCATAATAAGTCGTTACGAAAATGAAATGGGGAATTTACCCTTTGAAATGGTCATAAAAAAGACCAATTGGTTGAAAAAGACCTTTTTACTGATGACATTTCTTTGTCTATTATGGGGGCTGGTTATCGTTTATCTGAAAATGAATCCCGAAGTATCAGGCCATGGTCCCTATTATCCACTTTGGCTGCTTTTTATCTCTTACTACATAGGTTTTCTTGTTTGGGGCGCCAAACATCTTAAGCAAAAAGAAAAGAAAAATTTTGAGGAAACTAAAATAATCCGTTCGGTCAATAGAGACTTTCAAATTTCTGGTTTGCAGGAAATTTTTGATGATTCGGAATTGTTTTCAATTCAAGAGAGCCAATACCAGATTACTGAAATCCTGACCTATTTTGCCACATCATTATTTGATAAGAAAACCGAGTCCGAAGTAGTTTGGGACATCGCCAAAAATTGTATCGCCAGGCTGGGACTTGAGGATTGTGTCATTTACGTCCGTAATGCTAAAAACAATGTTTTGATTCAAAGAGCTGCCTTTGGAGATAAGGACATGGGGGACAAAAAAATCTTGAGTCCCATTGAAATTCCTGTGGGAAAAGGAATTGTGGGCAGTGTGGCGCAAAATATGGAATGGGAAATGGTCAATGACGTTAACCAAGATGAAAGATACATCATTGATGATAAGCACCGACAATCTGAATTGGCCGTTCCCATAGTCTATGAAAACCGGTTAATGGGTGTTTTGGATTCTGAGAGTTCTTTTAAAGATTTTTTTACCGAGAAGCATCTGCTGCTTTTTCAACTGATAGCCAAACTTACCGCAACAAAGCTCCATCAAATTAAAAAGAACAGTTATATTTCCTTGACCGATGATAACTGTTATTACAAACGTTTCGTTAGTTGGCTCGAAACAGAAAAACCCTATCTAGACCCTAATCTATCTTTACAGACATCAAGTGATCACCTCAGCATAAGCTCGGGTTACTTATCACAGATTATCAATCAATTGAGCGGTACTAATTTTTCCGAATTCGTAAACATGTACCGCGTCGGTTGCGCCAAAAACATGCTCATTGATTCGGAGTTTCACAACTACACGATTGCCGCCATTGGCCTAGAGGCAGGTTTTAACTCAAAGTCAGCTTTTTATAATGCTTTCAAGAAACACTCAGGATTAACTCCGACTGCATATCGCCAACGCTGTTTAATGGTGTCCTAATTTTTCAAATTTGGAAAATACTGGACTTTGTCTTCCTCTCACTCCTCTAGGTTTGCCCCTAAATTCATTAACAATTTTATTATGCAATCTAGAAGAAGTTTATTTAGCATTATTACAGTATTTGTTTTAGGGGCATTCCTTTTTGTTTCATGCTCTGCAGAAGATGGAGAAACAGGTCCTGCAGGGCCAGCTGGGCCGCAAGGTGAACAAGGGCCTCAAGGTACACAAGGTGAGCAAGGAGAACAGGGTGAACAAGGAAATCCTGGTACTGCCAACGTTATCTATTCCGATTGGATTGATTCAGAATTCGATGAT
>NZ_JANQIH010000211.1 GCF_028282265.1 Allomuricauda sp. | reverse complement strand
CTCAACAAAGATTTCAAGGCAATTCGGGCAGAAATCGATGAGATTACCGAACGACTCTTTGAGATTGGACCTAACCCTGGCTCGGTTGCAGAGCAACAGGAATTTCAGAATCTGAGCGAAGATTTGGAAAGACTGGAAGAAGAACGTTTTAAACTTCTTGAATTCTTTAAAATTAAGTTCAGGGGCGACTGGTACACAAGATTGGTTGATAAATTGGTGCTGCGAACAAATGCCGAATTTGGTTTCTTGGGAAGCTATAACAATGATATCGGTGATGTACCTTTTGAGCGATTCTTTGTCGGTGGGGATGGCCTGGGTAACTTTACTTTGGATGGAAGGGACATCATACAATTGCGTGGTTATGAGAATAGCTCCCTAACCCCTTTTGTCACAAATCCAATTACGAATAACCTGGAACAGGATGGGGGAACCATTTATAACAAATTCTCCCTGGAGCTTAGGTACCCACTTACCCTTAAGCCTTCAGCTTCGATTTATGCCCTTTCTTTTTTAGAGGCAGGAAACGCATTCAACAATTTTAGTGATTATAATCCGTTTGAATTAAAAAGATCTGCCGGAGTGGGGCTACGTATTTTTATGCCGGCATTCGGTCTCTTGGGAATTGATTTTGGTTATGGGTTCGATACCGATGCAAGACCAGGATCTGTAGGGCCCAGTGGCTGGCAAACGCACTTCATTATCGGACAGCAGTTTTAATCAACGGAAAAATCGCACATTTGCTTGGTTCCAACTAGTTCATTTTAAATTATTTGGTAATTTGGCACGATATTTTCTGTACTAAAGCGGAATTCGCATGAATAGCAAAATTCTATGGTCATTGGTTGTATTGATGACCACATTTTACGGCTTTTCGCAAAGGGGCGTTCGTATCGGATATGTTGATATGGAATATATCCTTGAAAATGTTGAGGAGTATCGAGAAGCCAGCGAACAATTAAATGTAAAAGCTGAGAAGTGGAAGCAGGAAATTGAGCTCAAAAAAAGTGTTGTCGAGCAAATGAAAAAAGACTTGATGGCCGAAAAAGTTCTTTTGACCGATGAATTGATTGCGGAAAGAGAGGAGGAAATCCAAATCTTGGAGGCCGAAATGATAGATTATCAGCAAGATAGATTTGGCCCCCGTGGCGATTTGGTCCTGCAAAAGAAACTGCTGATTCAACCTATTCAAGACCAAGTTTTTAATGAGGTACAAAAAATAGGTGGAAATAAAAGATACGATTTTATTTTCGATAAATCGGCAGATGTCGTAATGTTGTACTCCGAAAAAAGACATGACATTAGCGACTTGGTTCTTAGGGAAATAGCACGCACTAGAAAGGTGAGCAAATCCAACAAGAAGCAAAAGGAAAAAAGTCGTTTGGACAAGTTTAAGGAAGAGGAAGCTGAAGCAGACAAGGAAATCAGCGAAGCGCTAAGAGAACGTCAGGAAAAAGCTGCAGAGAGTAGGGATGCCAAAGCAAAGGAGGCAGAAGATAGAAGAGCAGAGCAGCTAAGATTGAGAGAAGAAAGAAAGAAAGCATACGAAGCAAGAAGAAAGAAACTTTTGGAAGAAAGGGATGCCAAACGCAAAGCGAAGTTGGAGGAACGCAAAAAAGCTCAAGAGCAACCAAAAGATTCAGTTCAGTAATAAAGGATAAACGCTTAAATTAACATTCAAATAGTAACTTAGATTATGAAAAATGTAAAGAAGATGGCCGTAGCCCTGGTTTTGTTTGTAGCGGCTATGGGATTTGTTAATGCACAGAACAAGGTGGCACACATAAATGTGCAACAGTTGTTATCTGAAATGCCTGAGATGAAAGCAGCTCAAGCCGAGCTCAAAAAATTGCAGGAAACTTATCGTGCCGATATAGAAAGCTCAATGACCGAGCTAAAAAATAAATACACGCAATACTCAAACGAAGCCACTTCAAAATCTGAAGAGGAGAACCAAAAAAGAGCAGTGGAGCTTCAAGGGTTTGAGAAAAACATACAAGAAGCAGAACAAGCAGCGCTTCAAGAAATGCAAAAAAAGCAACAAGAGCTCTTTGCGCCCATCTCTGAAAAGGCAAAAGCTGCCATTGAAAAGGTTGCCGCCGCTGCAGGCATCGAGTATGTTATCGATGCGAGCCCAGGACTTAGTTTAATCGTTGCCAAAGGGCAAGACCTTTTGCCAGCCGTAAAACAAGAGCTCGGATTCTAAACCAATACTCTGAAGTAAAAAAATAAGCCGCCTTCCTTTTGGGAAGAGCGGTTTTTTATTGCTTTTATTCTGGCTACTTTTAAGGCATGCAAAAACCCATAGGCATTTTTGATTCGGGTGTGGGAGGAACCTCTATCTGGAAGGAAATCCGGAGAAAACTCCCTAATGAGGATACCATTTATTTAGCGGATAGCAAAAACGCTCCCTACGGTTCTAAATCAAAGGAAGAAATTCTAAATCTGAGCATAAAAAATGTAGAACTGCTTCTAAAAGAAAACAGCAAGATAATTGTTGTTGCCTGCAACACCGCTACTACAAACGCCATAGACCATTTGCGAAAAACATATGAGGTGCCTTTTATAGGAATTGAACCAGCTATAAAACCGGCAGCGTTGCGTACCCAAACCAAAAAAGTGGGGATATTGGCCACCAAAGGTACCCTGTCAAGTTCCCTTTTTCATAACACTTCAAAAATGTATGCTGAGGGTATTACTGTTTTGGAGCAGGAAGGTAAGGGGTTGGTGGAACTCATTGAACAAGGCAAGCAAAATTCCGAAGAGGTCAAACAACTACTTTGCGATTACCTAAATCCTATGCTTGCTGCCGAGATTGATAGTTTGGTACTGGGCTGTACCCATTACCCCTATTTGATTCCAGCTTTACAGGAAATTCTTCCAGAACATATCCATATTATCGATTCAGGGGAGGCCGTTGCACGGCAGACCAAGGCCGTCCTTGAAAAACAGGGCCTCCTAAGCCTTTCCAATACCAAAGGGGCTTCAAAATTCTATACGAACGGTTCTTATGAAGTACTCCAACAACTGGTTGGAAAACAAACCAAAGTGTCTCAACTTGATTTCTAGGAATCGCTCCTCAGAAATGTTTGGAACGTAAAGGCAAACTCATGACGTTCATCTTTAGGATGATATTCTTCCTTGGTCAGTTTCCAGAAAGATTTATCAATTTCAGGAAAAAAAGTATCCGCTTCAAACGAGGCATGTATCCGTGTAAGTTCAATGGAGGTCGCAATCAACATAGATTGTCTGTAAATCTCACCTCCCCCAATAATATATGCTTTTTCATCATCTTGGACCATGTTTATAGCCTCTTCAAGGGAGTGGGTGAGTGTACAGGGAAATTTAGGCTGATACGTATGGTCACGGGTTACCACAATATGTTCTCGATTAGGTAGGGGTTTCGGAAAACTTTCCAAAGTCTTTCGACCCATAATAATCTTATGTCCTGAGGTCAATGCCTTGAATCGCTTAAAATCATTGGGTAAATGCCATGGTAGGTCGTTGTTGATGCCTAGGGCGTTATTTTCACCTGCGGCAGCAATAATGATCAATTCTTTCAAATTTCTTTTTTTTTATTGATGGAAGAGAGTGGGAAGTCGGTCTCAATTTCCTTTTGTATTTCCGAAATTCGCTTTTTCTGCTTGTTTACCAAAAGCTCACGTTGGCGTCGTTCCCAATCCTTTCCCATAAATTTCTGGGTCACGAAAACATTGAAGGCATGGATTACGAACAAAAAGGCCCAAAGGGTTATGCCCCAAATAAACCAGTCGTAAGATTCCCCATATTTTAAAATCTTATTGATCAATATTAAAAACACGCTACCAATAAGAAAAATGACAAAATGGGAAAACAAACGTTTCTTTTGTTTTATTCTCTTTTGGGCGTTTTCCAGAAGTTCATATTGTTCTGCTTCCGCCGTAGTTTTTTGCTTCTTTCGCGATAACATTGAATGGCTATCTTTAACAACAAATATAACTGAATTGCACCCAACACATCTGTAATGCGAGAGTTAAGAAAGAAATTCCCGGTTTTGAACCAATGCATTTATGTCAATACGGCCGCAACAGGTCTTTTAAGTGAAGATTTGCTTGAATGGCGACAAGAACATGATTTGGATTATCTGATAGGCGGAAGTGACATGAAACAAAAAAGTTTTGAGCGAATGTTTATGGTACGCAATACGGTTGGTGACTTTTTCAACTGCAAAGCCGAAAATGTGGCTCTAGTACAGAATTTCTCCTTGGGATTGAACATGCTGCTGGAAGGATTGCCCAAGGATCAAAATGTACTACTTCTCGAAAATGATTATCCCTCGTTGAACTGGCCTTTTGAAACCAGAAACTTCAAGCGGGATTATGTGGAAATTAATGAAAGGCTGGAAGAAACCATATATGAAAAGGTAAAATCGGGAAAGTACAATGTTTTGGCCTTAAGTGTGGTGCAGTGGATAAGTGGCATAAAAATCGATTTGAAATTTTTAAAAAAACTCAAAACTGAGTTTGAAGACCTTTTGATAATTGTTGATGGAACCCAGTTTTGTGGGACACAGGTTTTTGACTTTCAAGATTCAGGAATCGACATTTTGGGAGCCAGTGCCTATAAATGGTTGTTGGCCGGTTATGGCAACGGATTCTTTTTAATCAAAGAAGAAGCTAAAAAGCGCTTTCAACTGAAAACAATTGGCAACAATTCCGTGGATAGGGATATTTCTAAAAAAAATGATATCCCCTTTTGCAAGCTACTTGAACCTGGCCATTTGGATTCTTTCAACTTCGGTAGCTTAAAGTTTTCGCTCGAATTTCTAAAAGAGATTGGGAATCAACACATAGAAGATCAGTTACAAAAGCTCTCAAAACATGCTAAAAAAAGTTTTTCAGAGTTGGGCCTTTTGGCAGCGCCGGTCGAAAAAAGGTCAGGCCATAGCACAATCTTTAACATAAAGGCAGATAAAACAATGATGCGAAAATTAGAAGAAAATGAG
>NZ_JANQIH010000200.1 GCF_028282265.1 Allomuricauda sp. | reverse complement strand
AATTCAAAGATGGCATCTTAAAGCCAGGGGGGTGGATGATGAATATGTTGGCCTTCGGAGAGATTCTTCCCTACCATGATAACAAAATGACCTTGGATTACGAAAAGCTTGACCAATGGGGCTTACCAACCGTTACGTTCGATGCAGAAATCAGGCAAAATGAATTGAACATGCGCAAGGACATGATGGACCAAGCGGCCCAAATGTTGGAAAAATCAGGTGCTCGTGATATCGAACCCTATGATTTACCTTATGCACTGGGGCTGGGAATTCATGAAATGGGTACCGCACGTATGGGACGTGACCCTAAGACTTCGGTCGTCAATGGTTTTAATCAGGTTCACGCCTGCAAAAATGTTTATGTGACGGATGGAGCTTTTATGACTTCAGCAAGTTGTGTCAATCCCTCACTGACGTACATGGCCTTTACGGCAAGAGCAGCTGATCACGCTGTGAAAGAACTTAAAAATGGAAATATCTGATGGAAAGAAGAAAAGCACTTAAGAATATGGGACTGGCCTTCGGTTATACCGTAGCGGCTCCCACCCTGATAAACTTGGTTCAAAGCTGTAGTTCGAAAAAGGTGTTGGATTGGACTCCCGACTTCTTCTCCAAAGAGGAAGGAACCGTAATCCATACCCTTGTTGACATGATTCTTCCCAAGACCGATACTCCCTCTGCCACTGAAGTGAATGTACACGTGTTTATCGATCAGTTTGCAAAGGAAGTTCTTCCCGAAGAGCACCAAGATTTTCTACGCTTGGGTATGGGCAAATTTTTTGATAAGGCCTTGGCAGATTCCCAAAAAGAATCCCTTGCTGAGCTAAAGGAGGAGGATTTAGACCCGTTATTGTCCACTTATTTGAAAAAGAGAACCAAAGAGGTTGAAGAAGCCCATGAGGAGGCCATCCAAGAATATTTTATGGGAATTGAGGAGAATGGTAGTGCGGTACTTGATGACGAAATTGCCCGTTTTAGTTTTGCCAATTCTGTACGGGATATTTCCATTTGGTCCTATAAGACCAGTGAGTATGTCGGTGAAGAGGTTTTGGCTTATCTGCCCATACCGGGGCAATATATTGCTTGTGATGACGCACAAACATTGACTCAAGGAAAGGCTTGGTCCTTACAGTAAGATACATTGTATTTACACATGAAAAAAGCCCCAGTTGGGGCTTTTTTTGTTGAATTGACAATTCAAACAAAACACCTCGGCGTTTCATTCTGGTGGGGTGAACCCGTCCGAGGCATCTTAATCAATAAACACTATCACATACTGATAAGTTCAGCACAAACTATGAGCCGCACATCAAGCAGTCGTCATCAGCCTGACCTTCTTTAGCGCGCGCAATCATTTCTTTCATTTCTTCAGGAGACATGGGCTGAATATCTACTTCCTGTTGCGTTACCGGTGTAGCTTCCACTTTGATACCTTCAGCCGCCTGAGGTGCAGCCGCTGCAACTTCTGCTTCTGCCGCTATACTAACTGGAACTTCTTTCTTTTTTGTGTTGTCCAAAGTGAATTTGATAGCATCCACGGCCGCTTTGGTCCTTAAGTAGTACATTCCAGTCTTCAGTCCGCTCTTCCACGCATAGAAGTGCATAGAAGTAAGCTTGGCGTAATTCGCATTTTCCATAAACAGGTTCAAGGACTGGCTTTGGTCAATGAAATATCCTCTTTGTCTGCTCATGTCAATGATATCTTTCATTTTGAGCTCCCAAACTGTTTTATACAGTTCTTTGATTTCATCTGGAATTACATCGATATGTTGGATGGAACCATTGGCTCTCATCAGTTCTTGCTTCAAACTTTCATTCCACAGACCCAGTTTCACCAAATCCTCCAACAGATGTTTGTTCACCACAATGAACTCCCCTGAAAGTACCCTGCGGGTATAAATATTGGAAGTATAGGGCTCAAAGCATTCGTTGTTACCCAATATCTGGGATGTTGAAGCAGTGGGCATTGGTGCCACCAATAGGGAGTTACGCACGCCATTCTTTTTTACATCCTTTCTCAATTTGCCCCAGTCCCATCGTCCTGACAGCTCTTCGTCCTTAATCCCCCAAAGGTTATGTTGGAACTCACCATCGGCAATGGGAGAACCTTCATAACTGGAATAAGCGCCTTCTTCCTTCGCCGCCTCCATAGAAGCGGTTACAGCGGCAAAATATAAGGTCTCAAAAATTTCTTGATTCAATTGTTTTGCCTCATCACTTGTAAAAGGTAAACGAAGCATGATGAAGGTGTCCGCCAAACCTTGAACGCCCAACCCAATAGGCCGGTGTCTCATGTTTGAATTTTCAGCCTCCTTAACTGGATAATAATTGCGGTCGATTACCCTGTTCAAGTTTTTGGTAACCCTTTTAGTTACCCTAAAAAGTTCTTTGTGGTCAAACTTTCCGTTTTTAACGAACATGGGCAACGCTATGGAAGCCAAATTACACACCGCCACCTCATCGGGAGAAGTGTACTCCAAAATCTCGGTACAGAGATTGGAAGAACGGATGGTTCCTAAATTCTTTTGATTGCTCTTTCGGTTCGCCGCATCCTTGTAAAGCATATAAGGAGTACCTGTCTCTATTTGCGACTCCAATATTTTTTCCCAAAGCTCACGAGCCTTTATGGTCTTTCTTCCTTTCCCTTCTGCCTCATATTGGGTATATAAGGTTTCAAATTCCTCACTGTGGGAATTGTACAGTCCAGGGCATTCGTTCGGACACATTAGGGTCCATTCACCATCTGCCTCCACTCGTTTCATGAACAAATCAGGAATCCACATGGCATAGAACAAATCACGAGCACGCATTTCCTCTTTCCCATGGTTCTTTTTCAAGTCTAGAAAATCGAATATATCGGCATGCCATGGTTCCACATAAATGGCAAAGCTTCCTTTTCTTTTTCCTCCACCCTGATCTACGTAGCGAGCTGTATCGTTAAACACCCGAAGCATGGGCACAATTCCGTTGGAGGTTCCATTGGTTCCCGCTATGTATGATCCCGTAGCCCTAACATTATGAATTGATAATCCTATTCCGCCGGCGGACTGGGAGATTTTTGCCGTCTGCTTCAGGGTATCGTAAATACCATCGATACTGTCTTCTTTCATCGTTAGCAAAAAACAGGAAGACATCTGCGGTTTTGGTGTTCCCGAGTTGAACAAGGTTGGTGTGGCGTGGGTAAAGTACTTTTTGGACATCAGTTCGTAGGTCTCAATCGCCGATTCCAAATCGTTCAAATGAATACCTATGGCAACCCGCATCAACATGTGCTGGGGCCGTTCTGCAATCCTTCCATTCAGCTTTAAAAGGTAAGAACGCTCCAAGGTTTTAAAACCGAAATAATCGTAGCCAAAGTCCCGGTTATAAATAATGGTCGAGTCCAACTTTTCTGCATTCTCAGAAATAACCTTGTAAACCTCATCTGAAAGCAACGGCGCTTTTTTACCCGTGCGAGGGTTGATGTATTCATAGAGGTCCTTCATGGTTTCCGAGAAGGATTTCTTGGTATTCTTGTGTAGGTTTGAAACAGAGACACGAGCGGCCAGTTTGGCATAGTCTGGATGAGTCGTTGTCATGGTTGCTGCAATTTCGGCGGCCAGGTTATCCAATTCAGATGTGGTCACCCCATCATAAAGTCCTTCAATCACCCTCATGGCGACCTTTGTCGGGTCCACAAGGTCGTTAAGTCCATAACAAAGTTTTCTTACCCTGGCGGTGATTTTATCGAACATCACCGGCTCTTTTCTTCCATCTCTTTTTACTACATACATGCGCTACGTTTATTTTAGTGTTACTCTTAATTGGTTAATGCCTCTAGCATCGGTCGTGTTAATAAATCAACACTTTTGGTCAAGGTCCTAAAAAACCCTCTGGGGCTAGAGGGCAAATCTGATTGGTTATTTAGAAGTCAGCGTCAAAGCTGATTTTTTGGGCGTCTGTATCTTTTTCCTTGTTCAAAACACCTGCTTTTTGGTATTCGGAAACTCTTTTTTCGAAGAAATTGGTTTTCCCCTGCAAGGAAATCATATCCATGAAATCAAATGGATTGGTCGAATTATATACTTTTTCGCATTGAAGCTCAACCAATAATCTATCGGTCACGAACTCCAAGTATTGGGTCATAAGTTTCGCATTCATACCGATAAGGCTCACGGGCAAAGATTCGGTAATAAATTCACGCTCAATATTCAATGCATCAACAATAATGTCTTTGATTCTTTCCTTTGGAACTTTATTGACCAAATGATTGTTATGCAGATGTACCGCATAATCACAGTGCATTCCTTCGTCTCTTGAAATCAACTCATTGGAAAAGGTCAATCCTGGCATTAGTCCTCTTTTCTTTAGCCAAAAAATGGAGCAGAAAGCACCTGAAAAGAAAATTCCTTCCACCGCGGCGAACGCAATCAGTCTTTCGGCAAAGCTTGGAGACTCAATCCATCGTAATGCCCAATCTGCCTTTTTCTTAATGGCCGGGAAATTTTCAATCGCTTTGAAAAGTGTATTTTTTTCCTTTTCGTCCTTAACGTAAGTATCTATTAAAAGGGAGTAGGTTTCTGAATGGATATTCTCCATCATAATCTGGAATCCGTAAAAGAACTTTGCTTCGGAATATTGCACTTCGTTTACAAAGTTCTCGGCCAAATTTTCATTCACAATACCGTCTGAAGCTGCAAAAAATGCCAATATATGCTTTATGAAGTAACGTTCATCATCATTCAGCTTGTTGTTCCAATCCGAAAGGTCTTGGTGCAAATCAATCTCCTCAGCCGTCCAAAAACAAGCTTCTTGTTTTTTGTACCAATCCCACAAATCGTGGTGCTGGATGGGAAAAATGACAAATCTATCTTTATTTTCTTTCAAAATGGGCTCAACGGCTTCGGACATAATAATTCAGTTATATACAGTTAAAAATTGGAAGTGAATTTCCCTGCGAATAGGGCTAACAAAGATTGAAAATTGTTATTAGAATGTAAAGTTTGTTTTACCTAATACAATTCAAAGTTTTTAACACAACTTGTTGAAATCTAGGTTCGCAAGTGATATTCACTAGCTTTTTGAAAAAGACGAAACACTCATTTTTTTTACCCCTCGTTCAACAATAAAAAAAAGACCAAACAGTATAGAAATCTATACTTTTTGGTCTTATTACCTTATGAAAATTACTTTGGTATATAAAACAAAAAACTGCCAAATTGTACGGCCATTTCATAGGCAGGGTGGTCTCCATCACATGTCCTAGGTAGTTCCCCCAAAACCCAGGGCAAAATTAGGATGACATCCATGCCACAGATAACTTTTGCAAGCAGTTTCTTGAACAGAGGTTGGTTGCCGTGGCCGTACTTTTTGGCAGTCTTTAAAGAACTTTTGTTTAAAGTTTCAACTGAACGGAACTAGTCATTACTTACTATTTCACTCCAGTCAGCTTCTATCTCTGAATCTTGCTTTTCAAATATTGAAGCCACAATAAGAGCTATAATAAGAGCAAGGAACAGGATGACACACTTTCTCATCACATGTTTGGTTGAGGTTGTTAGCTCAACTAAAGTATAAAAGAACCATTACCCCCCTAAAGTCTTATGTATGATTGGTTGTCAAACCTGTATAAATGGTTGATGTTTTTAATTTGTTTCAATAATTTGTTGAAAAAGAATCTCACATCATAAGAAAAGTTTTACAAAACCCATTATATCGCATTTTGACCCATCTATAAGCACAAAATGTCCATCAACACATAATTTTAACTTCGTTAAACAGAATAATCATAAATTTGATTATATAATAACCCCGTACATGTTAGAAGCTGTTATTGTCGACGATGAAGTCAAAGCACTCCAAAGCCTCAGTTGGGAACTGACCAACCTGAGTGACGAAGTGGATATCGTTGCCAGTTTTACTGATGCACACGAAGCGCTTGACTATTTGGAACGCAATACTCCGGATTGTTTATTTTTAGATATTGAAATGCCAACTATGGACGGGTTCCAATTTATTAAGAACTTAAAGAACAAGAGTTTTCCTGTAGTCATTACCACGGCATATAACCAATATGCCCTTCAGGCCCTTAAGAATGAAGCTATTGACTATCTTTTGAAGCCTATCGATACGGACGACCTTGAAGTGACCATCTCCAAAATCAAAAAGTTTAATGCAAAGAATTATACGGCAGAAAAGTTGGAGAAATTATTGTTGAACTTCAACGCACAGTCGCCAAGTAAAAAGATTACCATAAATACCGATGGTAAACTGTTGTTCTTGAACAGTGACGATATTCTATATGCTGAATCTGATGGTAACTACAGCACTATCTTTTTAAGTGACGGTCAAAAAATATTGCTGACCAAAAAGTTAAAAGAAGTAAACAATCTGTTACCGGAAAGAAGCTTTTTCAGAATTCACAACTCCTATATTATCAACCTCAACAAGATAAAGGAATTTATAAAAACTGACGGGTACGTGGTTCTCGAGTCGAACCATAAAATACCAGTCTCACGGCAAAAAAAATCAGATTTTTTGGATATGCTGTAATTTGTTGAGAAAAATAGTGTTTGCGCTTTTGTTGATTTCTAAAAGTCCATTGAAGGGTCTTCGGACCATGCTTCTTGTGTCACAGTTCTTCCTGTACACAACAGGATATCTCCATGCCCAAAAAATACCTCAAGACTTTAAGGAAAAAGTAGAAAAGCTAGTTGAACGCAGGGCTCGGACTTACCTCACACTTGATACTGAGTTAAAAAGGGAAAAAAGGGATACTTCACTCTTGCGATATTTTGTTGACCAATGTCGCAAAGAGAATTATCCAGAAGGCCTAGCCTATGGTTTAAATCAAATAGGAACAAAATATAGGAACGTCTCCCAGTTTAAAAAAGCTTCAGACTTACATCAGGAAGCGTTGCAGATTTCAGAAAGAATAAACAATACTGAGTTTAAAGTTCTTAGTCTAAATATGTTGGGGGTTGTTTATAGAAGGACAGATGCCATAAAAACTGCGTTGGACTATAACCAGAGGGCTTTGGAACTTGCCGAACAGGTAGAAAATCCATCACATCATATAAAGCGAAGCATAAACGTTTCCCTCAACTGTATCGGCAACCTATATCAAACTCTGGGCCAGTACGACCTAGCAATCACACAGTTCAAAAGGGCCCTAAAACTTGAGGATGAACTGGACAACAAATTGGGATTGGCCATTAACCATCAAAACATAGGGGATTGTTTGGAACAAAAGAGCGATCTCGAGGGAGCGCTTGAAAATTATCGTAAATCCTTGGCCTACAATGAGGAAATCAATTCGGATATGGGAAGGGTTATTTGCAAGAATAGTCTGGCCCAGGTCTATTTGAAGCAAGACATGCCGCATGCAGCTCTGGTATTGTTGGAACCATTACATGAGCTATCACAATCTCTTGGTGATTTTTTTATTACCTCAGCTGTATTCATCAACACAGGGTGGGCCCATACCGAATTAGGTAATTTTGATAGGGCGGAAGAATTCATCACGGAAGGGATTGAAATGGCCCAAACGCACAATATGCCCAGCAATGTGCGTTACGGCTATGAAAAGCTCTCCGATTTCGCAATAGCCCAAGGTAATTACAAAGAAGCCTACGAGCATTTTAAAGTCAAAGATGAGTATGAGCAACAGATTTCAAATGCCACCAACCTGAGGTACATGACCGATATTATTGTTCGATATGAAGCAGAAAAGAAGAACAATCAGATATCGGTATTGGCCAAGGAAAATGAAATTGTTCGTCTTCGACTGAGAAAAAATCAGACGACCTTGCTGGTAAGTGCGCTTATCGTGGGCTTAATCTCATCCATTCTCTACATTCTTTACAGACAATACCAAAGCAAAAACGAGAAAAGGGTTTTGTCTTTGGAGCAGAATATGCTTCGCAGCCAGATGAATCCCCACTTTTTGTTCAATTCCTTGAATTCCATCAAACTATACATCATCAATAACGAACAAAAAAATGCAGTTCATTACCTAAACAAGTTTTCAAAGTTTATCCGTAAAATTCTTGAGGCATCATCAGTCAAGGAAATTACGCTTGCGGAGGAACTGGAGACGGTCGAGCTCTATATGAATATTGAGAACATTCGATTTTCCAACGAAATAGATTTTAAGATTTCAATGGATGAAGATGTCAACCCCGATTTAATCAAGGTACCCTCCCTTACACTACAACCCTTTTTAGAGAATGCTCTGTGGCATGGTCTTTCGCCAAAAGAAGGTGAAAAAATGGTTCATCTTAGCATTAAAAGAAAGGGTGAAAACCACATCACCATAGAGGTCATAGACAATGGTATTGGAAGAACCGCGGCGCAAACCAACAAGGAAAAAAGGGTCCTAAAACGAAAATCCGTCGGAATTCGCATCACCAAGGAACGTCTGGCCAATTTTGCCAAGGACTACCAGAACAAATTTGATGTACACATTGTAGACCTATTTGATAACACGGGAAATGCCAAGGGGACCAAAGTAATTTTGGATATTCCAACAATTTAAAGTCTATCTTTCGCTACCTGCTCCAATTCGTTGTACCAATCCTGACCGAACTTTCGTATAAGTGCTTCCTTTACGAACTTGAAAATGGGAACTTTTAATTCTTCTCCCAAACTACAGGCCGGATCACAAATCTCCCACTTATGATAGTTTACGGCCGTAAATTCACTGTACGTTCTAGTTCTTACGGGGTATAAGTGACAGGAAACTGGTTTTTTCCAGTCGGTGACACCTGCATTATACGCTTCTTCAAGGCCACATTTGGCAATACCCTCCTTTGAGAAAACAACGTAAGCACATTCACTTCCATTGACCAAAGGGGTCTCCCACTCTCCATCCTCCCCCTTTACAAATGGCCCTTGCTCATCAATCGTAGCAATGCTCTCTGGGCGTAAAAAGGGTTTTACTTTTTCAAAGATATCGGCCAGAATATGTGTTTCCGATTCTTCAAGGGGGGCACCGTACTCTCCATCCACACAACAGGCTCCTTTGCATGCATTGAGATTACATACAAAGTCATTGTCCAATATTTCCTCGGATACTATGGTCTTTCCAATTTGGAACATGGGCCACGATGGTTTTTGGCAAAGGTAACCGAAACCAAAAACTTAATGTTTTTTATGCATGGCAATAAAGTCCAAAAAGCTGTTTTCAGCGTAAATTTGCCGATCAAATTTTTGAATGATGAATTTCAACTTTAAGCAAATCGCCACAGCGACCATGATACTTTTTGCGGTCATTGATATTTTGGGCAGTGTTCCCATTATTATTTCGCTGAGAAAAAAGGTTGGCCACATACAATCTGAAAAAGCTTCTATTGTAGCTGCCTGTATCATGATTGCCTTTCTTTTTGTGGGAGAAAGTATATTGGGCCTTATCGGTATCGATGTAAATTCTTTTGCAGTGGCCGGTGCCTTCGTCATCTTTTTTCTGGCTATCGAGATGATCTTGGGCGTCACCCTTTATAGGGACGATGAGCCCGAAACGGCATCTGTGGTTCCCATAGCATTTCCCCTCATTGCTGGAGCGGGAACTATGACCTCCATCCTTTCATTACGAGCCGAATATGATGTGGAGAACATTGTAGTGGCCATAATCGTAAACGTTATCTTTGTGTATGCTGTACTTAAGTCCAGCTCCAAAATCGAAAGGGTTTTGGGGAAGAATGGTTTGAGTATTATACGAAAGGTTTTCGGGGTAATTTTGTTGGCTATCGCGGTAAAGCTGTTCGCTACCAACATCAACCAACTCTTGAACAACTGACGACAACTTCTGTTATATGAATAAAACCTTTATTATCGTTCTTATCGTCTTCGCTTTAGCGCTCATCGCCTATAACGTGACCATGGTGGATTTCAACAATCCGTTACAAGGTGATAGCACTATAGCCTTGATATGTATTGTGGCTTCTTTATGCGCCATTGTGCTATTGCTAATCTTTATGACTTCGAAAAAAATTGACAAGAAATTAAAGGGAAAAGACTAATCCTTAGTCTTTGAGTCCTAATACCTCTTCACTGGTCTCGAACTGGGATTCGGCATCAAGTTCTCTTACCTTATCAAGCATTGGATCATATTCTCCCTTTATCTGGGCAGCGACATTAGGTGAGAACAACTGCTCTGCTATATTTGCTTTCAGATATGCCTTGATTCGCTCTTCTTGCTCGTAGAAATTGAGTTTTATTTTTCGATTTAAAACGAATTCAATGAATTGATCAAAAAGAATATCATCAACCCTAAAATCCTCAAGAAACTCATTTTTTGAGTACTCGGAATATTGGCTTCTATCCTTTTCAAGATGCTCAAAAATAAAGCGAGAGAAGAATTCGTAGGTATCATCCATACTGTTGATGGCTTCTTCCTCATTACTTCCTATGGGCACAAATTCATCCGGAATAATGCCTCCACCTCCATAGACGATTTTTCCTTTTGGAGTGACAAACTTTAAGGAATCGGCAACCTTTATGCTATCCACGGAAACCAATTCACCACTACTGTAGCGGTCCATAAATTTTTGATAATAGTCCTTGCTCCCGTTCTTATAAGACCTTTGAATGGAGCGTCCTGTTGGTGTGTAATAACGTGAAACGGTCAATCGAACCGCAGAGCCATCTCCCAAATCCATTTCGCGTTGCACGAGGCCCTTACCAAAAGAGCGTCTACCCACTATGGTTCCAACATCATTATCCTGTAGGGCTCCAGCAATAATTTCACTTGCCGAGGCGGAGCGTTCATTGATCAAAACATAAACGGGTTTTTCTTCAAAACCTCCTTTTTTGGTTGCGAATGCCTTTTTAATTTTTCCCTTTTTGTTTTTAGTGAACAAAATGAGTTTGTCATCAACCAAAAACTCATCTGCCAGTTTTTCGGCTATTCCCAGATACCCGCCAGGGTTGTCCCTTAAATCGAGAACCAACTTTTCGGCTCCGCGCAGTTTCAATTTCCGAAGGGCATCTTTAAATTCATCAAAGGTAGATTCTGCGAAACGGTTTATTTTAATATAGCCCATATCACGGGTAATCATGTAATAGGCATCTACACTTTTTATAGGGACCCTGTCCCTGGTAACCGTCATACTCAACAAACGGTTTTCTGATTTTCGAAATACCTTGAGATCCACTTTTGTACCCGCTTTGCCTTTTAGTCTTGAGACTATTTCGTTATTGGGAATCCTTTTGCCAAATAGTGTGTCCCTATTGGCCAAGAGAATACGGTCCCCCGGTTTAATACCGCTAATATAACTTGGACCATTTTTAATGGCTCGAATTACTGTTATTGTATCTCTATACATATAAAAGCTGATGCCTATTCCAACAAAATCTCCCTTCATATTTTCGGAAACCTGTCTCATCTCATTCTTTGGAATATACACCGAATGAGGGTCTAATTTGCCCAAGATGTTATTCACCGTAACATCAACTATACTATCGGTATCGATATCATCGACGTACTCATAGTCGATATAATCAATAAGTCTGTTAAGCTTGTCCTTTTTTGAATTTGTGGAAAATAGTTTCTCGGGTGTATCATTAAAATGAAGCTTCCCGCCAATGAAGATGCCAATGGCAACCGCCAAAGCAAGTAACGTGGGTCCTATGTAGTTAAATTTCTTTTGCATTTCAAATTTGGGCTATACCATTTCCTCCAAAATAGGCAGGTGAAGGATTTCAACCCCCGCCCTTTCCAAAAAACGCAATCCGGAATCGTCTTTGTACGCGGTTTGATATACCACACGTTTTATGCCAGACTGATGAATCAACTTACTACACTCCCGGCATGGGGAAAGTGTAATGTATAAAGTGGCTCCCTCACAGGATTGGGTTGATGAGGCCACCTTTAAAATAGCGTTGGCCTCAGCGTGAAGAACATACCACTTGGTATATCCTTCTTCATCCTCGCATATATTTTCAAAACCTGTTGGTGTACCGTTGTAACCGTCAGAAATAATCATCCTGTCCTTTACAATAATTGCACCTACTTGCTTGCGTTTACAATAAGATAATCGCCCCCACTCCTTAGCCATTCTTAAATAGGCTTTATCATACTTCTCCTGTTTGCTATCCTTCATATAGTATGGGTGGGTGATAAAATTTAAAGATACCCGCTTTGTAAGATACCTACAACGTTATTCTATCAAATTTAACAACGTGGCATAAAGTAAGGGTATTGTGATGGCACAGATTAAAATCGATAAACCGACGATGAAATGCGACCTTTTTAAACCCAACACGTTTTGAAGTAAAAAAGCGATGGCCAAAACCACCATGATAATGGCCACTTGGGAAAACTCAATTCCGGTTGCAAAACCCAATAAAGGAACTACTTTATCATCTTCCTCGGCCATTAAAAGTTTGAAATAATTAGAGAAGCCAAAACCGTGTATCAACCCAAAAAACGAAGTAACCAGTATATGCAGATACATTCCAACATTGACCGCATCCCGAAAAACGTAGATAAAGTTGAAAAGTGCTGTGAGCAATATGGTAACCGGAATCAGAAATTCAATCAGCCCAACATCCACAGTTAAAACATCGAATGCCGCCAGAGCTAAAGATGTGCAATGAGCAATGGTAAAAATTGTCGCCAAAATAACGACGCGCTTCCAATATTTAAAGGTAAACGGGGTTGCTAGAGCCGCTAAAAAGAGAATATGGTCATAGGCTCCAAAATCCAAAACATGGTTAAAGCCCAATTTTACATAAAACCAAAAGTCTTGCATATATTCAGGTTTGGGGTTGTAGCTAAGTTAAGAAATCCCTCTTTCCTTTTGAATAGTTTCATACGCCTTTTGTACTTCCTTGAATTTTTCTTCAGCACCTTTTTTAATGGCTTCATTTTCAGTAACTACCCTATCCGGATGGTATTTTTTGGCCATGTTTCGGTACGCCTTTTTCACCTCATCATCCGTTGCCGATTTATCAATTTCCAAAATCTTGTAAGCGTTGTCGGCCGACTTAATGAACATGGCCATGATGCTTTCAAAATCATATTGACCTACTCGCAAGTAACCAGCAATTTCACGCAATTTCGAAATCTCGCCATCACTTACTCTTCCATCAGACTGGGCAATGCCAAAGAGAAAGTGCAACAACTGAAGTCGAACTTCATAACGTGTTCTCTGCGCCAAATAGGTAGAAATCCGTTGAGCGGAGATTTCCCTTTTTTTTATGACCTCGTTAAAAGTTCTGAATATCGCATTGGCCTTTTCCTTACCGTAGGTACTTAAAAAATACTGTCGTACGTAGTCAAGTTCCTTTTGATTTACTTGTCCGTCTGCCTTTATAATGATCGAACACAGCGAAAGCAGATTCAACTCGAAATCAGCGGGAGAAACATTAGGTTGGGTGTATTCCCTGAAGATGGTGCGGGGATCTCTCCGGCCTCCTCCTAGGTTATCCAAAAGACTTCCAACGATAAATCCGAGAATAGCCCCTGGAAATCGAAACACCATGTACCCTAAAAAAGCGGCAAACCACTTTATCATTTTGAAAACTTAAAGCGCAAAGATAAACGTTTGCAATGCACCAACTCTTTAGGCTTTGTTAAGGGTGATAAAAAAAACCGACAAATGCGTTATCTTTGAACACCTAATAAAAAGACTATGTATCCTGAAGAATTAGTAAAACCCATGAGAGCAGATTTAGCTACTGCCGGGTTCGAAGAGTTATATACAAGTGAAGCCGTAGAAGGCGCTTTACAGAAAGATGGCACTACGTTGGTTGTAGTGAATTCAGTTTGTGGCTGTGCTGCAGCCAATGCAAGGCCTGGAGCCAAGTTGAGTCTACAGAATAGTAAGACACCCGACCATTTGGTTACCGTTTTTGCCGGTGTTGATACAGATGCTGTTGATACCGCAAGAAATCATATGGTACCTTTCCCACCTTCATCGCCAAGTATGGCCCTATTCAAAGATGGTGAATTGGTCCACATGATAGAAAGACATCATATCGAAGGTAGACCAGCAGAAATTATTGCAGAGAATCTTATGGAAGCTTACAACGAATTTTGCTAAAAATTCGAAAAACTTACTTGTAAACCACCTTAAAAAAGGTGGTTTTTTTATTTTTATCCATGACCTAAAAACCATTGTTTAGGTCTTGTTCTGAACCAAACCAATATAATGTGCAGAAGTTAATTTCATATCTACTTACCATTATCTTCTTTATCTGTTTTGGCTTGACCTTAGTGGTTTTCCATCCCATTCAGTGGATATGCCTCAAGCTTTTTGGATATGACATACATAAAAGAAGTGTAACGATTCTAAACTGGTTCATCATGCGATGCACCAATATTTTGGGAACCCGGTACAAATTTGAAAATCCATTTGAAATTCCAATAGACCGCCCTTTAATCATCGTTACCAATCACCAAAGTATGTATGATATTCCACCTTTGATTTGGTATATGAGACGACACCATCCCAAATTTGTGAGTAAAATTGAACTAGGAAAGGGAATTCCAAGTGTTTCCTTTAACCTAAGGCATGGGGGATCTGCCCTTATTGACAGAAAGGACCCAAAACAGGCCGTGGAACAACTGTCCAAACTGGGAAACTATATCGAAGTCCATCATCGAAGTGCTGTTATCTTTCCTGAAGGTACCCGAAGCCGGGACGGTCATCCCAAAAAATTTCGAACCACGGGGTTGAAGGTTCTTATGGAGAATGCCCCTTCGGCTCTTCTTGTTCCCATTAGCATCAACAACTCGTGGAAAATACTACGCTATGGAAAGTTCCCGATGGGTTTGGGTTCATATATCCAATATAAGGTTCATCAACCTATGGAAAATAGAGGAGACCATTTGGCTTTGATCAATGAACTGGAAAGTCAAATCGTTCAAGGAATAACATCACCCGCATGAATAAGGAACCTCTGATAGAAAAAACGATAGCATTTGTAAAAGAGGCGCTCAAAAGTGCAGAAGGAGGACATGATTGGTTCCACACCGAACGAGTATTTAAAACTGCCATGGTTTTGGCAAAAGAAGAAAACGCAGATTCTCTAATTGTGGGTTTGGCCGCTTTGCTCCATGACATTGCAGACCCAAAGTTTCATGATGGCGATGAAGAAATTGGTCCCATGACCGCCGAGAAATTCCTTAAAGAACGAGGAGTGCCAGAAGATACCATCCTCCATGTTGTTTCCATTATTAGGCACATGTCGTTCAAAAATAGTTTGGAACATAAGGAAAACAGGTTTTCCTCAAAAGAATTGGAAGTTGTTCAGGATGCGGATAGGTTGGATGCCATTGGTGCCATTGGTATTGCTCGAACTTTCAATTATGGCGGATTTAAAAATAGAGCACTTTATGACCCCTCTATTCCGCCGAATCCAAACTTGACCAAGGAAGAATACAAAAAATCAAATTCCCCAACCATTAACCATTTTTACGAGAAATTGTTATTGCTCAAAGATCAAATGAACACAGAAACGGGGAAGGCCATCGCCGGAGAACGTCACCGGTATATGCTTGATTTTTTAGAGCAATTCTACAAAGAATGGAACTCAAAAATCCAATAGGCATTTAATCACTTTTTCTGAGGTAAGCCTCGGGTAAGCCAACCTCTTCGATTTGCTGTGGCAATGGCATAGGGTGTAATCCAAAAAAGTCCAAACGTGTACAAAATGCTGTACGAATACGCCCAAAAAGATTCTGATAACTCATACCGTTTTGCATAAAATATCACAGGAAAAGTGGATAGCACAAGAATGCTTGCCAAAGTCGAGCTTAAAAAGAGTAAGGGATGGGTCAAGACAAAAAACAACATGAACAATAAGAAAGGGTAGCTCATGATTATCTTAAGAGACTGACTTAGAAACAAAAGTCTTGCGCCCCATTTGGGTCCTCTTCTGAAATTCTCAAAGACATATTTTGACATCTCAATATTTTCCCGAACGTTGCTTCTTCCCCATCGGATGAACATTTTATACAGCCCTCTATACTTTTCGGGAACGTTGGTATAGGCATAGGCGTTTCTTTGGAAAAGCACATGATACCCCTGTTTCAAGATCATATTGGTCATTGCCCGGTCTTCTCCAATATCAGAAGGTTGCCCCATGAAAGTTTGGTTAATCCAGTCTTCCAAACAAGCAAACACCGCTGTGCGTCGATACGCGGCAAGAGCACCTGGCGTGCAAAGTACCGCATTCAATGTGCTTTCAGCGGAACGAACAAACTCAAAACTCAAGACAAAGCTTACATCCAACATTTTGGGAAGTAACGCTTTTTTATTGTTCAGTACACGAATGTTTCCGGCAACCGCTCCACATTGTTCATTGGTTATGAATGGACTTACCAGATTTCTTAATGTGTCCCTAGTGACTTCTGAATCACTATCCACCGTTACAAAAATCGCTCCGTTGCCTTCATTGAACCCACGGTACAACGCATGTCGTTTGCCCATATTTTTGGGTTGCCTATAGATGGCCAAAGAGTCTCCCAATTCTTCCTTCGCTTTTTGAATCCAGTGCCATGTATCATCTTGACTACCATCGTCAATAGCCAGTAATTGCAGCTTTTCCTTCGGAAAATCACTTTCTGCCAAACTCATTAGCGTGTTCCACACCTGCTTTCCCTCATTATATGCAGGAACAATGACCGTACAGGTTGGTAATTCATCGTCGGTTACCGAAGTGATTGGTTTATATTTAAAAAACCGAACAAATGTAAAAAGGAAAAATCCAACTTTGAATGCCAACAATGCCGTTGCCACTAGCATAAAACTATAGCCAAGCAAAGAGCTGCTCCTTTCTATATGAAATCTATCAAAATCCCCTTGTAAGATATAAACCAGATAAGCTGCTCCTATCATCAATACAAAAGTGCTTCCCATTACAAAAACTCCCCAGGCATTTGCGGTTTCGAAAAAAGTGACCGCTCTTTTTCTTGATTGCTTTATTTTTTGAGTCAATCCGATTCTCATAAGTTTATTCATGTTCATGTAAGTTGTGTTCTCAATTGGTATAGGGCAATGTTCTTTAATCACTATGTTTTACGATATGAAATCGGTTTTAGATGCACTTTTCGAAATTTTAACGTTAGTTTATCTAAAAGTTTTATGTGTCCCCAAATAGTTGCTTCCCAAAGTGTTATTTGAGTTAATGGGAAAGCAGAGAGTGTAAAGTCAACATTCTTCCTTAACCTCTATCTCTCCATAAGGATATGCCCTGAATGCAATACCTCGTTTTTTGTATCTTCAAAGCCAACAACTAATCCCATCATAAAATGCAAAGACGAAAGTTTCTTAAAAATGCCACCGCGGCGTCTGCTGCGTTCACTATTGTGCCTAGCTATGTTTTAGGTAAAACCCACGTGCCTCCCAGTGATACACTATATGTTGGGGCCTTTGGAGTAGGAGGTCGAGGAAGGGGGGTCATCAATGGTCTGGCGGGTACCCAGAAAGTGAAATTTGTTGCTTTTTGCGATGTGGATGATCGCAGGGCTACCGAAACTTATCAGAAGTATCCAGGGGTGAAACGATTTAAAGACTTTCGTAAGGTATTTGATGCTCATTTAAGCGATATTGATGCAGTAATGGTGGCTACACCTGATCACACCCATGCCTCAATTGCTTTACCCTTTATGCGTGAAAAAAAACACGCCTACGTTGAAAAACCCCTGACCCATAATATTCACGAGGCCCGGTTAATGACAAAAGTGGCCAAGGAAAATGGTATTGTAACCCAAATGGGCAACCAAGGTGCCTCAAGTGATGATAGCCGTATCGCACGGGAATGGGTAGAATCTGGAATCATTGGAAAAGTCCATACCATCGACTGTTGGACGAACCGACCCGTCTGGCCTCAAGGGGTACCAATTCCTGTTAAAAAAGAACGTGTCCCCAAAGAGCTCGATTGGGACCTTTGGTTAGGCCCAGCAGCCACTAGAGACTATAATCCAGCCTACTTACCCTTCAAATGGAGAGGCTGGTGGGATTTCGGTACTGGAGCTTTGGGCGACATGGGATGCCATATTATGGAAACTCCTTTTAGCGTTCTGGATTTGGGCTATCCTACCGAAGCGGAAGCAAGCTGTACCACGGTTTGGGTCGGTGATTTTGTTGAAGCTGACTATTCACCTTCTTGTCCCCCATCCTCAAAAATACATTTGAAGTTTGAGCACCCAGAACATGGGGATATTGCCCTTAACTGGTATGACGGCGGACTTAAACCTGACCTTCCCGATGAGCTTAAAGACAATGAGACCATTGGTGATGGCGGTGGCGGAACGGTAATGTATGGCGAAAAAGGGATTTTGGTCTGTGACACATATTCCCGAAATGCCCGTCTTTTACCTTCCGAAGTTATGGAGCTTTACAAATCACCAGCGGCAAAATATCCTAGGGTAAAGGATGGTTTGGATGGACACATCGCCAATTTTGTGGAATGCTGTATGAATGGGGGTACTACCTCTTCCGATTTTGCAAAATCTGGGCCTCTTACCGAAACTGTGCTGATGGGCAATCTTGCCGTGAAAGCCTATCAATACAAGGTGTTGAAGGAGGGGAAAAAAATCGGGGACTGGGCTCCTTATGATTATCCTGGAAGAAGAAAACTTCTTTGGGATGGTGAAAACATGAAAATCACCAATTACGATAAGGCCAATGAATGGGTAACCCGTGAGTATCGACCGGGATGGGAGCTGAGCTAAGCTTTTTTACAATTTAAACCTCAAACATCTTAGCTTCCAAATATCTTTTGACCAAATCATTTTTGGTTAGGTCTATGGCCTTTTGAAGTGTGGATTGGTATTTTTTATCATTCAATCTTTTGAGCAAATCGGCCTTTATGGCATAAAACAGTCCGGTTCTTTCAAAATCGGACTCCTTTTCCAGTTTATTCAGAGCTTTAAGGGCCTCTTGCGGTCCTTGAACTTTTTCAAAAGCCACTATTCTATTGAGCGCTACCATTGGGGAGTATTGCTGTTTCAGCTGCACATCGTACAGGTAAAGAATACTTTTCCAATCGGTTTCTTCAAAGGTTTTGGCCAAGCTGTGGTAATAGGACCGGGCCGCCTCCAGATGGTAATGGGAAGGTAGTCTGTCTTTGGTTCCCGATCTTTCCAAATAATCAATTCCAATGTCTATAAGTTCTTGATTGTACAGGTTCCGGTCATGGTGTTCCAAAGAAATCAACTCACCTTTTTTATCAATTCTCGCATCAAAGCGTGAAACGTGGAAACACATTAAGGCAATCAAAGCGTCCAAATTTGGATGACCACAATATTTGTTGTCCCTCAATAGCAAAGCTAGGCGCAGTGCCTCATAGCAAATATCCCGTTTCAACAGCTGCTCCCCAGTAGTTGCCGCATATCCTTCAGAAAAAAGCAAATAAATAACCCGAAGCACTTGGAAAAGTCTCGATTGCAATCCCATTTGAACCGGAATCTGAAGGAACTGAACTTTTTCACGAAATTGCTTTTTTGCCCTAGTAAAGGATTTGGCTATTGCATCCTCTTTTTTCATAAGGGCATCGGCTAGTTCTTTATTGCTGAAACCCCCAATCAACTTCAAGCTTAAAATAAGTTGGTATTCTTGGGATAGGGAAGGATGGCAGCATGCAAAAATCATGTTCAGCTGGCTATCCTCTATCATGTCATCCAATATTACATCTTTGCCTTTTGCAATTTCTTTATGTGGAAAGGGGTCGTCCCCTATCAGATTGGACTTTTTATCTCTTCGTAAAACATCGATCAACCTATTCTGTGCTACCCGAAACAGCCAGGCAGTTGGATTATCAGGTACCGATTGATAGCCCCATACCTGCATCGCCTTTAAGAATGTATCCTGGGCAGCATCTTCAATTTGCTCCAAGAAACTTATCCCATATTTGTTCGTCAGCAAGGCTACCAGCCTTCCATATTCATTGCGAAAAAGATGGTCAAGGGTTTGATCAAGTGGTTGTACTGACATGGTTGGTCAAATTAACAAGGTAAAAGGCCACATTGCAGGTTTTAAATCTACCCTATGGCCTCCAAAGTTTTAAAGTTGGCGGCGCTTGTTAGTACTCTTCCAAATCTAAAATACGCCTTACTTCAACTGTACTTCCGTCATAATCGAAAATAGGACATCCTTTAGAGATTTCCGTAGCCTCCTCCAAGCTTTCCGCAGAAATAATTAGATATCCTCCTACCAGTTCTGCGCCTTCGGCATGGGGACCATTAGTGACCACCTCTCCTCGGTTATGCACTACTTTTCCATCCTCGTCCAATGGGAGACCGTCCAAAAGATGGCCCTTTTCTCTTAGGCCTCCCATCCACTTTCCCCATACTTCCATATGGGCTTGTTTTTCTTCTTGGGACAGTTTTTGAAAGGCTTCGTCCCCTCCTCTGAACAAATACAAAAAATTACTCATTGGTCTTAGTTTTTGTGTCCAATCATTTTGGACTGGTTTATATTTTGTTTCATCCTAGTGACGAAAAAAACAAGGCTTATTGGACAGTTGTCTAAATTTATTTAAAATAATCGCATTTGACCATTCTTGTATTGTTCATGCAAATCTTTTCGCAATGGCGGAAACCTTTTGTTCGCAAAGTACCGCTGGCGAGCCAGTTTTGCCATATCATGAATTTGTTTGGCTACATGACCTTCACCTCTGTTTCTAACTCCAAATCTGCTGTTGTTGATTCCCCCCGAATGGCATTGCTGAATCAGGTGCAAAACCTTTTCTGCCCTATCAGGCATGGCTTTTTTTATCCAATCGGTGAAGATTTGTCCAATGGCACCATTTAACCTCACTACGGTAAAGGCAAAGGACACGGCGCCATGATCCGCTACCGACTTAGCCAAGGCCAGGAGCTCATGGCTGTTGATTCCTGGAATCATGGGAGCCAACATAGCGTTTACCGGAATTCTATTTTCCGTTAGTTTCTGGATTGTTTTAAGTCTTTTTTGAATGGACGCTGTCCTTGGCTCCAAAATTCTCCTTGTTTCTTCAGAAAGTGAGGTCACGGAAACGTTGACCCCTACCAATTGATGATGGGTGAGTTCCCGAAGAATATCCAAATCTCGGAGAATCAAAGCGTTCTTGGTGATAATTCCAACGGGATGATGATACTTCAAAAAAACCTGAAGGCACCTTCTGGTGATTTCGAACTTCTTTTCAGCGGGTTGGTAGCAATCGGTATTGCCAGAAAGCACAATGGTCTCTGCTTTCCATTTTTTACTTTTTAAAAGGGCTTCCAGTAATTCTGGAGCTTCTTTTTTTATCAAAATCTTGCGCTCAAAATCAAGGCCGGCACTGTAACCCCAGTATTCATGGGCATTTCGGGCATAGCAATAGATGCAACCGTGTTCGCACCCTTGATAAGGATTCATGGAGTACATCATCCCGACATCGGGACTATCGACCTTGTTTACTATAGTCTTTGGAAAAACAGGAATGTACTCCGTTTTGTTCTTTTCTACTTCCTCGCCCTCAATTCTACAATATTCAAGGAAGTCCTCCCGCATTTCATAAATATGCTGAAGAAATCGATTTGGGGTGTTTTGTTGGGCCCCTCTGCCTTTTTGAAGGTCTTTTGAGTTCAAAGAATTATGGATTTATTCCAAATTTATGGAATAAATCCAATATTTCATATTCTTTCTAAACTAAGAAACTTGAATCCGTTGTATTCCAGATTTAGAATATCCTCTCCTACAAATGTCATTTCAAAAATTGAGGGCTCGCCTGCCCCATTGCTGCTATCATTTATGGCTTGATAGAAAGCTTGACCGAATTCTGTATCCAGAGCTTGAGTGGATATCATTTCATTAATAAAGAGTGTATCGTTATCCGTTGAATTTGTTCCTCCAAAGGCATTAATGGAGGTGCTGCCGGAAAACTCGCCGTTACCCTGAAAGGTAATTGAAATAGTCTCACCTTCCGCTGGTTCAAGAACAGGACCTATAGGGCTGTCTGAGGCTGAAATGGCCACAAGTTCCCATTGACCCAACAGCGTTTGATTTTGAACTGGGTCATCATCACTACATCCCACAAAAAAAAGGGAAATCATTAAAGCCACTAAGGGCCGTACAACATTTCTTATCATGATTTATCGTTTCCCTTAAGAGGAAACACAAAAGAAAGTGTTGCGTTAAAGTTTACAAAAAAGATACTTTGACCAATTGTTTTTTACCCCCGCGTTTTGCATAGAAAAGTATATTCTTGTCGGAGATGTTCTTTAGCGGTTTTGAAACCATCAGGGGTAATCGAGCCTCTTGTTGGTCAATGATTTTTTCATAATCCATTTTTCCGTTTTCATCCAAAGAAATCAGAAAAACGTTTCGGTTACGGCTTAACCCCTGCTTAAAAATAAGACGTTCATTGTTTATCAACTGCGGATTATCGGAAGCAGTACAAATGAAAAAATAGGTCTTACCATCTTTTACATAGGAGCTGTAGGAAGAATAGGCTCCGTCACCTTGGGTTACCTCAGACTTGTTAATGTTTCTGGCCCAATCCAGGTTGCCGTCCCCTCTTAGTTTAACACTTACGATGTCGTTGTGGTGATATCGGTCGATTTTAACCCTTTGTCCTGCGCCTGTAACTTGAATGCTACTGGTGACAAAGTATTCCTCGGCATTGAAAAAGATTTCGTTGGAAGGCGTAACCTCTACACTTTTGAACACCAGATTTTTGATGACCTTGTCTTCTTCACGTCCAAACTTGTCTTCCATGAATTGCACAGAAAAGGGATTGTATCTCTTCGATTTAACTTCCAAACTGGTGGGATTCATATCAAAAAAGGCAATTCCATTGTAACGATTGTCCTTTCTATCTGCATAAAAACCTGTACAGACCAGTCTGTCACCTGCAATTATGGGATACAATGCCTCGGAGTATTTTCCCGGGTCATCAAAGGACTGGGTTTGGCTTCCATTTTTGGAAACCTTTACCAATTCATATTGAAATTTTCGTTCATCCACCCTAAAACGCTTCTTTTTAAAGTATGCCTTTCCAATGATGTATGCCGTTTCTAAATCCCTTGATATGGCAACATTTTCAAAAGCATAGTTCTTCTCTTCAACACCATAGGAAAAATCGTGTTCGAACCGTTTGTTCAGGTTGGTGTCGTACAGATGGATTATGTGTTTGTTCTCCTTTCCTTTTTTATGATGGGTACTGATCACAAAACCCGTTTTCTCCTTGTTGAAAAGAATGGCCGTGGTAAAACCATTGGAGAAATTACGGTTATAATAATTCTTTCCCACCGGGTTTCGTACCTCAGCGGAGGAAATGGTCAATAGTTTTTCCTTCTTAAAATTGAACCCGACAATAGGGCTTTTGTGCACCCAGTACTCATACCGACCCCTCTCGTAATTATAATCCAGAAAAAGCAGATTCAACTGGCCGTTCTTTAAGAACCCGTCTATGAAATTCATTCCCTTCAACTTATAGTTGAATTCGTTCACCAGCTCCAAGTTGCTATTATAATGTTCAATAAAGTAGCCTTTTGGCTTTAAGATAAGCCCTTGAAAATAGGCCCTTACCAATATATAGCCTCCCGCTCCATCGTCATCAATGGTCAAAAGATTGGAGTACCGATAACGGTCATTGAACTTTTCCCCAAAATCGTAGGAGACCGGCATTTTCTGAGAATTCACAGAAAACCCCAATAGGCAAATTATTAGCAGTATAATTGGTCTTTTCATCATAGTCAGGTTTGGCTGACCAGCGGCTATGACCCGGGGAAATCTGCTTTTCTTTTTTCCAAGAAGGCCGAAGTGCCTTCCTTAAAATCGTTTGTTCCAAAACAAGTACCAAAAGCATCAATTTCAACGGTATAACCGTCTACGTCATAGCTATAACCCGCATTTACTGCTTTTATTGCGTGTTTTATGGCTACCGAGGAATTATTCGATATCCTGCCTGCAATTTTATATGCAAGAGGCAGAAGTTCGTCTGATGCAACCACATGATTAACCAACCCGTATTCGAGTGCCTTGTTGGCATCAATCATTCCTGCGGTCATAATCAATTCCATGGCTCTCCCCTTTCCAATCAACTGAGGGAGTCGTTGTGTTCCCCCATATCCTGGAATCACTCCTAAAGAAACCTCAGGAAGTCCCATCTTAGCATTGTCGCCTGCGATTCTAAAATGACTGGACATGGCCAATTCTAGTCCGCCTCCCAATGCAAAACCATTTATCGCTGCAATCACAGGGGTCGAAAGGTTTTCCACAAAACTAAATAGTTGTTCTTGTCCCTCGGCTGCCAAGCGCCTGCCTTCTTCTACTGAAAAACTTGCGAATTCTGAAATATCGGCACCGGCCACAAAGGCCTTCTCCCCGCTTCCTGTAATTACAATGACCTTGATATTGGCATCCTCATCCAACTCCTTAAAGGCAACATGTAATTCTTCTATGGTCCTCTTATTTAAGGCATTCAATTTTTTTGGGCGATTGATGACAATCGTTGCAATTGGATTTTCTTCTTCAATGTAGATGTTCTCGTATTCCATAATTCTATGTTATGCGCTTGCTTTAATCTCTCGAGGAAATTTAACTGTAAAAACGGTGCCCTTTCCTTCTTGGGATGTGAAACTAATTGTGCCGTTATAATTTTCAACAATGTTTCGTACCATTCCCAGACCTAATCCCATGCCACTGGTTTTGGTCGTGAATTTTGGTTCAAAAATCTTATCACGAACTTCATCTGCTATCCCAATTCCGTTGTCGGCAACCGAAATCTTGACTTTTTCTCCTTCAGATGTTACTGCTACCAAGATACGTGGAGAGTCAACCTCTGTCATCGCTTGAATGGCATTTTTCACCAAATTGGTCACAACCCGAATCAATTGGGTACGGTCCAATTTGGCAATAATTTCTTCTTCATCCGAAATGAAATGAATATAGTTTTCATTAAAAATATCCAGAGCCAGTTTAACAATGCTAACCACATTAAGGGTTTCGTTTTGCTGTGCAGGCATTTTGGCAAAATTTGAAAAGGCAGAAGCTATGTTGCTCATAGTGTCGATTTGCTGGATCAAGGTTTTGGAAAACTCCTTGACCTTAACCGAGGCGTTGGAAGCACCGGGGTCAAACTTACGTTCAAAACTTTGGACCGATAATCGCATTGGGGTCAGCGGATTTTTTATTTCATGTGCCACTTGCTTGGCCATTTCACGCCAAGCCTGTTCTCTTTCACTCCTTGCCAATTTGGCGGCACTTTCTTCCAACTCATCAATCTTGCTATTATAAGAATCCACAAGTTTCCGGATTTCCTCACTAGGATTTTCAATATATATTTTTTCGTTGCGACGAGTTAGGTCCGTTTCATTCATTTTATCAGAAACGGTTTGCAGTGAGCGAGTAATGAATTTCGAAATAAAATACGCGAAGACTATGGCAGAAATCAGCATTATGAGATAGACTCCAGCCAACCGAAACAAAAATTCCCGAAGCTCCATATTACTAAAGGAATTATCTTCAAAATAGGGGAGGTTCATAATACCAATGGGTTTGAACTTTGGATCGGTAATGTAGGTGTATGACGCCTTGTATTTTCCACCAGCTGCAATTTTTTCCTCTACAAAGCGATGGTCACCACTAGTCATTAAACTGTTGAGTATTATCGCATCCAAACAGTTTGAAATGGAGTCGGCCTCAAAGCTCGGCCTGGAACTCTTTACCAAAGTGCCCTCCAAATCATAAATATTAAAATTTACATTTTGTACATCAGCAATTTTGTAAATCTCATCCATGAAGATATACTCCAGATTTTCCGAAGTTGGTGGATAGGTCGTTTCCCTAAGGGTATATAAAATGCTTTGAAGAATCTGTTCCTCTTTGCGTTCCAACCGTTGTTCGTGGTAATCCCTGCTCTGTTCACGATATTGATAGATGGTAACCCCAGCTATCAAAACAGAAGCAATGAGCACCAAGAGAATCATGGTGATAAAAATGCGGGAACGTAACGATAGTTTTTTGAACAAGCTTGGAACAATTTCAGGTAAATTTACGCAATAATCGAACCATTCTTTATCTATATCTCAAATCAGAAATTGCAAACATCAAGACCCTTATTTCATGTGGAAACATGACATAAATGTTTTCAAGCGTTGGGGTTTCGGTCACGTATACGCTTATAAAGTCGAATCCCCAGCATCAAAAGAATGGCGAGGACAAAGATTCCAACTACACCATAAATCCAATTGAACGCATTCTTTAAAATCACCAAAAAAGTAACCGAGAAAAGGACCAAAGTAGCAACCTCATTCCAAATACGCATAAATTGGGAGGTGTATTTCACTTCATCGCGCTGCAATTGTTTAAAGATTTGATGGCATTTTAGATGGTAAATCATTAACAAAACCACAAACCCCAATTTTACATGCATCCAAGGTTGTTTGAGCCATTCGGGCATCAACAAGAGCAACCAAATAGCAAATAGGGTACATAAGACAGCAGATGGCCAAGTAATAATGTACCAAAGTCGTTTGGCCATCAATTTGAACTGCGTGGTCAGAATCTCCTTGTCTGGGGAAGGTTTATGAGAGGCTTCAATATGATAGATGAAAAGTCTGGGGATATAAAAAAGACCTGCAAACCAAGTGACCACAAAAATAAGATGTAAGGATTTGATGTAATTATAGATTTCCATAGTTGATGGATACAATCAAAAAACAAAAGGATGAAAAGTCAAAGGTAGAAACTAACCTTTAAACCCCTCATCCTTTTTTCCTTAAAAGCCAGCTATTCTTCGACGAACAAATAGTTTAGCTCAAGATTATTGAATTCTGTATTAAACTCCTGGATTTCCTTTTCAATCATGGCGTCGAACTTGGTAAGCTCCTGACGTATTTTTCCCGATAGTTCATTCTTCACGGCAACATCTTGATCCGTGGGAGGAAAATCGTCGATACTCACCAGACTGTTCAAATGAGCTAATTTGTTGGTCAACCGAATTGGAAAGTTCAAAGGGTCTTGATTGCTTCGATTTTTGGTCTGGTACAATGCCTTTTCTATTTCACTAAAGCCTTCTTTCATTTTTTTGGCTTTATCCACCAAACTTTTGGTCTTTTCATTGTCTTTGTACTGCTTTGTAAAAGCATCCAACTTGGCATTTATTTTTCGGATCTTTTTAATGGACTGATGGGCATTATCCACAGTTTCATTGATGCTGGTAACAAAATCATATTGCTTTTGCATATCAGCCACGGACACCTCAGCCCTTGGGTCAGGAAGAATTGTGAAATTCTGGGATTGATCCATGCCGTTAACATTCAAAGCGACCCGATAAGTTCCCGGAACGGCCTTAGCCCCATTCAGATTGGCTGCCCAAAGTATCATCACCTTAAGCTTTTCAGCTCCTTTGCCCCGCGTATCCCAGACATGGGTGTTCCCTCCTTTTTTGACCTTCAGTTTTTTGTCTTTTTCCTCTGAGAAAGTACTGAACGAGCTTAAAGTATCTCCACTTTGCGTTAAATAGGTCAAACTAATACTGTCCTTTTCCGCCATATCTTTCAGGTAAAAATGGGTGACCACACCATTCGGATGATTTTGACCTTCGGTCTTTGAGGGCTCTTTGGCCGCCCTTCCTTTGGTTCGATAGCTATCCTTGGGTTTGTAGAGAATGGCACTTGCTGTTTTTTTAGATGCATCCAACTGGTGCAATACGGTTAAATCATCAATGATCCAAACACTTCTTCCTTGGGTAGCTACTACCAAGTTGTTGTCTTTAATGGTCAAATCGGTAATGGGAACAATAGGCAAGTTAAGCTGGAATTTTTGCCAGCCCACCCCATCATTGAATGAAATGTACATTCCTGTTTCGGTTCCTGCATAGAGCAATCCTTTTCGCTTGGGGTCTTCGCGAAGTACCCTAGTGAAATGCTCATTATCGATTCCGTTGTTGATTTTGGTCCAGCTTTTTCCATAATCGGTGGTCTTGTACAAATAAGGTTGGAAATCTCCCAATTTATATCGGGTGGCAGCTACGTAGCACGTTCCCTCATCAAAGGCAGAAGGTTCAACACTATTGATCATACTCCACTCAGGAAGGTTGGTAGGTGTGATGTTCTCCCAGTTCTGGCCCCCATCACGGGTAATATGAATTAGTCCATCATCACTTCCGACCCACATTAAACCTTCTCTTAACGGACTTTCACCCACTGCAAAAATGGTACAATAATATTCCACCCCAGTATTATCTTGGGTAATGGGTCCACCACTGGAAACCAGTTTGGATGGGTCATTGCGCGTAAGGTCCCCGCTTAACAGTTGCCAGCTTTGCCCCTCATCCGTACTCATATGCACATGATTGGAAAATGTGTAGAGCTTTTTTGGATCATGCTTGCTGAAAACAATGGGGAAGTTCCATTGAAAACGGTATTTCATTCCTTCGGCGCCATACCCCATTGGATTATCGGGCCAAACATTAATTCCTCTAACAGTTTTGTTTTTATGGTTCACACGAGTAAGAAACCCTCCATAACTTCCTCCATAAACGATGTCGTTATCCGTAGGGTCCACAGCGATATGGGCACTTTCCCCACCAGCGGTACGTTCCCAATCATCCTCCCCAATGGAACCATCATCACTACGGTGATTAATCCTGATTGTGCTATTGTCCTGTTGTGCTACATAGATTCGGTAGGGAAAAGCATTATCGGTAGTCACTCTGTAAAATTGCGCTGTGGGTTGATTGTAATAGGTACTCCACGTTTCACCTCCGTCATAACTGACTTGTGCGCCTCCGTCATCCCCAATAATCATGCGGTTGGAATTCTCGGGAGCTATCCATAAATCGTGATGATCTCCATGTGGGGCATTAAAGGTCTCAAAGGTTTTTCCTCCATCGGTACTTCGGTGATACCGCACGTTCAAAACATAAACCTTATCCACATCCTCGGTATCTGCGTACACTCGGGTATAATACCAAGCGCGTTGACGCAATTTTCTTTCATCATTTACTTTTTCCCATTTTTTTCCGCCGTTATCGGAGCGATAAAGTCCTCCTTTTTCCTTATGCTCCACAATGGCCCAAACCCTGTCGGATTTAACAGGGGAAACGGTTACTCCGATTATCCCCAAGGTATCTTTGGGGAAGCCTTCATTTTTTGAAATCTCGGTCCAGGTTTCTCCGCTATCTGTGCTTTTCCACAAAGCAGAACCTTCTCCGCCGCTACTCAAGCTATACGGTGTACGCTGTACCCTCCAAGTAGAAGCATATAAAATTCTAGGGTTGTTAGGGTCTAGAGTAAGGTCAACTGCGCCTGCATGGTCGTTCACAAATAAAACCTTTCGCCAGTTTTTGCCTCCATCGGTGCTTTTGTAAATCCCTCTTTCTTGGGTGGGTTTGTAGATATTTCCCATCACCGCGGTGTAGACCACATTGTGATTGGTTGGGTGTACTTTAATTCTCGGAACATGGCGACTCTTTTCCAAGCCCATTTGTTTCCAGGTCTTTCCTGCGTCTTCGGTCTTCCAAATGCCGTAGCCTGATGACACATTTCCTCGCACCGTTTTTTCTCCACCTCCAACATAGATTACATTAGGATCACTTTTGGCCACCTCCACGGCGCCGATGCTCCCTCCAAAAAATCCATCAGAAATGTTTCCCCAAGAACGACCTCCATCGGTAGTCTTCCAGACACCACCGCCCGTGGCTCCAAAATAGAAGAGATTGGGTTCACCTGGAACCCCCGTTACCGAAGCAGAACGTCCTCCGCGAAAAGGTCCCACCAATCGGTATTCCATACTTGAGTAAAGCTCTTCAGGATACTCGGGCAAAGAAGAAGCCTTCTTTTTCCTTTGAGCAGTTGCAGTAGACGAAATTAGGCAAACAACCAGCATCGCCAAGCTGGCTTTTACAAGGTTTGTTTTCATTTTTTATGTGTTGAATTAGTCAGACTTAAATGTAGGGAAAAAAGGGAGATTTTTTTGATAGAAACACTATTTGATTCATAAAGCATGAATACGGAAATGAACCACCTCGTAAAAGGTTTGTCCTTCTACATCAAAGTAGTATCTTCAGGCTCAAACGACCGTCCTATGAAATATGCCATCCTATTTTTCTTCTTGGTTTTGATGTCTTGCCGAAACGAAGCTCGGCAACAACCCGATACCCTTCCAATGAACACCGTCACAAAAACCTACATTGACCCTCATAATGGGTATTCTGAAGCAGTGGCGGTAGAAACTGGAAATGTCAAGACCTTATACATTTCGGGTCAGGTGGGCGAAGGGGAGGATTTTGAAGCTCAATTTCGAGATGCCCTTTCCAAACTATTCAAAACTTTGGAGGCCTCTGGGGCAACTTTTGATGATGTTGTAAAATACAATACCTACATCGTGGATTATAAACCGGAATATCTTGACGCATTTAGAAAAGTACGAAAAGAACTTTTGGGGGATACCGAGATGCCCGCCAGTACCTTGGTAGGGGTTCAAGCCTTAGGTTTGCCTGAATGGGGTGTAGAAATTGAAGCGATAGCTGTGGTCCAAAAATAATTTTTGAACCTATATCTCTAAATATTTATGTTCCAATAACATCTCAAAGTCAACGTACTTTAAAGCCTTTTCGTGCGTGGCCTCAAGGATTACGGGAGGAGCCAATCCCTCCAAATAAGCTTCCTTCCAACGAGAAACACAGAGGCACCATTTATCTCCGGCCGTAAGGCCAGGAAACTGATAATAGGGAATCGGTGTGATCAAATCGTTGCCTCTACTTCTTGTGAACTCAAGAAATTCATCGGTCATAATCGCACAGACCACATGCGTTCCAATATCATCTGCTCCAGTTTTACAAAATCCATCTCGGTAATAGCCTGTTTTAGGCTCAAAACAACAGGCTTTCAGTTCGGTTCCCAGTACATTTCTTTCCATGCTACTGCAAAGGTAGACGTTACCGTTTTTGGAAAATCTTTCTTACCCTGATTTTTGTACTGATTTTGGTTTTGATAATTGTGTATTTTGCACAAGCTTAATCAAAAAACAAATCACATGAAAAAACTTGGAGTAGTCTTTTTACTGGCCCTGTTATCGTCTTGTATGCAACAAATTCCTATCCAAAATGATTGGCAAATTGTGCTAAAGACCGATAACGATGGAAAGGTTTTAAAAGGTAGCAAACAAGCCCTCATAGATGCCATACGAAACGGGGCGGACTTAAAAATAGGTTGGGGCGTGAAACGTGAAGACCTATCCATTGAACATTTGTCCTCACCCATTTGGTTAGCAGTATTGAGTGAGCAAGAGGTTATGGCGCATTTGGACCCACAAGTACTTTCGGGAATTGACTGGGAGAATTTAAATGCCAACTATAAAGATTCCACCCTCTTGCAGCAAGAATGGAGGGTCGTCCTTACCACTAAAGGAGATTTTGATGCCATCTGGTATGACCGAAAGGCGGATACCTTGATACAAAGATGGCCCCAAAAGCACACCATGACTTGGTTTGCCAATAGCTCCTCGGCGGAAAGTCCTAGTCCCTTGTTTACAAAATCATAAAATAAGCCAGTCCCCAATCGGTTTTTGTAACTTTAGGTCATGCCACAACGGATAACTTTGGTCACCATTTTTGTTTTGTTCAATCTGGGAATTGGACGAATGTTTCAGGAAAGTCTGGGTATTCCCTGCTTTTCTGAACTATCTATATTGGCCATCACAAGTTTTATTTTTTGGAATGCTTCCGCGCAGCAGATAAAAAACTGGAGCAAAAAATGGAGTCTTTCTTCAACACTCAAGAATATATGGGTGCAAGGCGGGTTGGGTTTATCGGCATCTGTCCTTAACATTATTATCGGTCAGGTATTGGTCATAGTCCTGATGACCACAGTATACGGATGCACCTCGCCAAGCTTTGACCTTTTAAATGCGAGTTTGACCAATAATGTGGCGGTGAATCTGCTCTGCTATTTCGCATTGCTCTTCTACTTTTTATATAGTGAAAAAAGTGATGTTTCCTCTAATTCGACAGGTAAGGAGACTCCCAAGGACAAAAGAATTTCGGTCACTAGAAATGGGTCTCAATTTTTATTGACCCTCCATGAAATTGCGTATGTGGAAACCAGTAACAATTGTATTGTTCTCCATACGAAAAAGGGCAGATTTGTAAAATACCAAAGTTTAAAATCTTTCACAGAACTGCTGTGCCCCAAAACCTTCAAAAGGGTACACCGGTCATTTTTAGTCAACTCTGAGTTCGTTGACCACATCCAAAAAAATCATAGTGGCGATGGAAAACTGTATTTGACCACAGGAGATGAAATCAAATTCAGTAGAACCTACAATCACTCTCTTACCTTTTAAACGGTTCATCCGCTTACCCTGAATTTTCCGCGACTGGCACTACTCTTTTACGGAGTCATTTTCGAGCAAATTAGATTTGGAGAAAAGCTCTTTCTCCATGAAGGTCCCCTTGTTTTGTTTACTTGTTTTTAGTTCGGTTTTATGCATCGCACAAGAGTATTTGAATTCGGTGGAAACCATCGAAAAAACCAATCACGAACTTCAGTTCGATGGATTTCTGAAAGAACCGCTTTGGGAAAATGCCAAGCAATTTCCCTTTATGGAATGGCGACCCGATTGGGGCAAAGCAGATAGTTTGACCACGCTCTACATCACTTTTGATGACGATTACCTCTATGTGGCTTTAGACGCCAAAGTCTCTAGTCCCGAAAAAATCATCGCCCGAAATCTGATTAGGGATGGTTGGTATGGCGATGACTATTTTGCCTTTCAGATAGACCCAAACCGGACAAAAAAGAACGCCTTTGTCTTTAGTATCTACCCTACTGGCGCGCGCTACGATATGGCCATCGCCAACAACAACATTCCATTGGGCCGTTCTACCAACAACGTCGCCTACGATATGCTCTGGGAAGGAAAAACGCAAACTACCAATGAAGGTTGGCAGGTAGAATATCGTATTCCCTTGTCAAACCTGCGGTTTGAACTAAGAGATGGCGAAGTTACAGGGGCAATCTCTGCCCAGCGTACCATCAACCATGAAAATCGATTGTTTGTTTATCCACAAGTCCCCCAGAATATTCCAGGGGCAAATGGTATGCCCTCCTTAAAGAAACCGGTTTTGTTTCAGGGACTCCAACCCAAGAAGGATTTGCAAATCACTCCTTATGTTTTGGGTTCGACCTTTAGTTCCTATCAACTTGGAGGTGACGCGAACTTTTATGAAAAGGTATCAGAAAATGAATTGAATGCTGGTTTGGATGTCCGTTTGGGGTTGACGCCAAGCCTCACTTTGGATGCATCGCTGAACACCGATTTTTCGCAAGTTGAAATTGATGATCAATTGGTGAACCTGAGTCGTGTTTCTTTGTTTTTTCCAGAACGGCGGAAGTTTTTTCAGGAACAAGCGGGTCTTTTCGATTTTAACCTGGGGCTGCTTTCACAGCTCTTTTACAGTCGTGTCATTGGGATTAGAGATGGACAATTGATTCCTATTATCGGAGGGGTGCGTTTGACCGGGGAACTGGGTAATTGGGACATCGGTGCCCTTTCGTTACAGACCGAGGGGAGCCGAAATGGGGATGACGTTTTTCCTACAGAAAACTTTGCCGTGCTCCGACTTCGAAAGAAAATGTTCAATGACCGTTCTTTTTTAGGCTTAATGGCCACGCAGCAGATTCGTAAGGACTATGTGAATGCCGCCTTTGGCATTGATGGCATGATAGATATGGGCAAAGAGAATTTTTTTATAGGCTCTGTTGCCACCACATTGGAAGGCGAAAACTATGGCGATGTCGAATACGGCTTTTTCAAAAACTCCCGAATTGCCCTTCTTTGGGATAAACGAAAACAAGACGGTTGGTTCTACAAATCGGCCTATGAGTTTTCGGGTGAGAACTTCAATCCAAGTATGGCCTTTTTGCTTCGAGAACGTCACCACAATTTTTACGAACAACTCAACTACGGCAAATTCAATAATACTCCCGAAGACCACACCTTTCAATACCAACGTTGGATGTTGATCAATTCCGACACCTACTTCACTACTGATTTTTCCGATGTATTGACCTGGTACAACCGACCTAGCTGGACAGGGCGGTTTTTTTCTGGAGATGAAATCTCCATCTTTGGACAAGTGCAATATGAATTTCTGCAAGAACCATTGCAGTTTTCACGGGAGGTGACCATTCCTGAAGGATACTATTTCTTCAAGTTTTTTGGGCTTTCCTATAACCCAGGCACGCAACGGGCCTTTAAGCTATCCACTGCGGCAGAATACGGGGATTTTTTCGATGGGGAAAATTTAGAAGTTCGTATTTCTCCGGAATGGAACCTAAATGAGCACCTTACCTTTGAGGGTTCTTGGCGCCTTAATTATCTCAATTTTAAGGAACGGGATGCACAAGAGTGGATCAACGTGCCCCAATTAAGACTGAACTGGGCATACAATCTCCATCTCTCTGGAAGTGTTACTACACAATACAATTCCATTTCTGATCAGGTTTTTGCAGCCGTTCGATTGCGGTATAACTTTCGGGACGGGCATGACCTATATTTGGTATACAATCAGGATTGGAACACGGAAAGAATGCTGGAAGTTCCTAGACTGCCTTATTATAATAACCGATTGTTTACAGTGAAATATCTATACACGATATTCTGAACATCCCTACTTAATTCATGAAGATGGATACTTGTTAAAAAAGTCATAAGCCTATGGAAATATACAAACCCAAGCTCCGATTTGATTAATTTACAGCAAACGACAACTCTAACCATCGAAATGATCGTTTCGGACCTATCAAAGACATGTACTTTCCGACATTTTTTTGTCTTGACACTTTCCTTGATTCTTTCAAGTTTTTGCCAAGCTCAAACCAAAGCAACGTATTACGAATTGAACTTGGAGAAAGACCTTATACCAGAAGGTATTGCATTCGACCCCCATTCAAAGCAAGTTTTTGTTAACAGTCTTCGAAATAACAAAATCGTAGGATTCGACTTGCAGCAAAAAAATACCGAAGAGTTTATTCATAAAGATCAATACGATTATCTATCAGGTTTTGGTATGGAAATCATGGGCGATACGCTATACGCTTTAGGTAACGTTCTGCCGCCAACAGGAAACAGGTCCATTTTGCTTTTGCTAAGTGTTTCTTCTGGAGAATTATTGAAATCTTATTCCTTAGATACTGAAGACTTCACATATCTAAACGACATTGCGATTAGCTCGGTCGGAGATATCTATATCACAGATTCAGAAAATGATAGAATCTACACTGTAAATCGGGAAAAGGACCAGCTTGAAGTCTTTTATCAAAATGAGGGGATTCTACATTCTAACGGAATCAGTATTTCTCCAGACAATCATCTTTTGTATTTAGCTTCCTATATATGGGGAATTCGCATTTTGAATCTTAAAACCAAAACATTGGTCAATCCACCAAATGCCCATAAAGGTATTGACGGGATGAAATTTTACAATGGTAACCTTCTTGCCATTGTCAACGGTAAACAGGATAAATCACAAAATGGCATTTACCGATTTGCATTCAATGAAAAAGGAACCAAGATTATTGGAAGTGAACAAATTCATCGACTTCAAAAGGAGTCCGATATCCCAACGACCTTTGCTCTTCACAATGGCGCTATGTTCTTTATCGCGGATTCCCAAATGGATAACTTCAAACAAGAAACCAATGAAATTATTGATGTTGCAAAACTAGAAAAATACCAGTTGGTTCAATTGGAGCTAAATTCAAACCCAAAATCCAATAAAACGGGTGTGGTTTCCAAAAACTATTGTACTGAAATTGGCCGTTTTGACCTGCTCATTGATGAGGACGAAGTAGCGGGTTCATACTATTTGATTAATAAAAAAGCTTTGGGCGGTGTATGGGGTCGATTGAATGGAAACATCATGAAAGGCCGATGGCACGATGCCGATGGTAAAGGGGATATTACAATTACGTTCACTGATGACTTTTCCTTCTTTACCGCCGATTACCGAAGTGATGATGAACCCGAAAAATGGTATCGCGATTCATGGCATGGTACCTTACGAACATCTGCCGAACCCTATTTTGACTTTAACAATAAAACCTATCGCTGTGAATAAATTTAATTGCTTATTGTTCTTTTTACTTCTGTTTGCATTTGGATGTAAGCAAACCGAAACACCATCATTGACAGAGGAAAAACCAAAGGTTAAAGGACCCTTCTTTGGAATTATCCCTACCGACCAACCCCAACTTTTGGCACCAGAACTTTTAGCCTCGCCTGTTACAGAATATAACGGGACCTTTTCTCCGGACGGAACGGAATTCTATTATTCCACCTCTCCTCCTGGCAAGACCTATATCACTTTTACCGAATTGCAAGCTGATAGTACGTGGAGCGAACCCCAAATCGCATCCTTTTCAGGAACATATACAGATTATGACCCTTTCTTTTCCCTCGATGGAAACCGAATTTACTTTAGTTCGCAAAGACCAGAGGGAGAACTCGAAAACAGTGGGGTCTGGTATGTGCAGAGAGAAAATACCGGTTGGTCTGAACCCATTTATGTGGAACTGATGGGAGCTGAAAAGGATGAATACTACACCTCTTTATCTAAAAATGGAAACCTGTATTTTAATATTTGGTCTGATGGAAGAATGTTCCGGGGCATACCAACGGATTCTGTGTATCAGGTCGAACCCTTGCCACAAATCATCAACGAGGGTTCCAACAAGGGTGATCCCTTTATATCACCTGACGAGGATTATCTAATTTTTAGAGGTTATGATGATACCCTGGGAAGAGGAGACCTGTATATCTCGTTCAATATAGAAGGTAACTGGACCAAACCTGAGAATCTGGGAGAACCTATCAATTCGGAAACCCATGAAATGTGTCCTTGGGTAAGCCCTGATGGAAAACTGTTCATATTTGCGAGTGGCCGTATCTCCAGTCCTTTGCAGACAAGTCCTTTGGAATCCATAAAAAAAGTACACGAGCGCTATAGAACCTTTGACAATGGGCAGCTTAACCTGTATTATATGTCCGCAGATTTTATAGCAGAAATGAAACAAAAGCATTTGCAATAGTGCAAAAAGACCTTCCCCGTATGGAGGTTTCCTTATAGAGTTTATTTGAGGTCTTTGTACTTTTGATGCCATGAAGGAAAGTACCATTATTTTGGTTCTGAGTTGTTTGGGAGTGGCCCAGGCCTTGTTTCTTTGTTTTTATCTTTTCACATTAAGAAAAGCCAACCGCTTGGCCAACATTTTTCTGGGTCTGGTGATTCTCGGATTGACCATTCGCATAGGAAAATCAGTTTTGAACGTCCATCTGACCTTGGAACCTTGGCAACGCAACCTTGGAATTTCAGGAATTCTATTGACAGGTCCCTTTCTATGGCTTTATGGCAAAGCTATTCTAAGTGAACAAAGGGAATTCCGTTTTAGGGATTTCATACACACTGTCCCCTTTCTTCTATTTGCAACTTTTGCCTATTTTATCCCCAACGATGCGTCGAATTTAGCTTATGTTATCTATACTTTGGTATTTGCTCATTTGGCAGTTTATCTCGGCCTTTCATTTCAGGTTCTTTATTTGAACCGACGAAGGGTTCATCCTCAAAAATCGAGGTGGTATCGCAACCTTGCTTTTGGGGTTTCGCTAATATGGCTTTTCTATATGGGAAATTTGGCCGGGGTCTTTTCCTTCTATATCGGTGGCGCTTTGTTCTTTTCGCTTTTGATTTACATTTTCTCCTTTCTTTTTCTTCAAAAGCATGCCTTTCAATTGGGAAAATACAATACTTCCACATTAGACTTGCATACTTCCCAACACCTAACAACATCTCTTAAAGAATTGTTCGCTAAGGAAGAAGTCTTTCTTGATAACACACTGACTTTGGAAAATGTTGCTGAACGATTGGAAACATCTCCACGCAAACTTTCCCAGGCCATCAATCAAAATGAACAAAAGAACTTTTCAGATTTTGTAAATGGCTATCGCATTGAAAAGGCCAAAAGACTGCTTCAAGACCCCAAATACCAAAAGGAAAAAATAATCAGCATTGCTTTCGACTGCGGCTTCGGAAATGTGACTTCATTCAATCTGGCTTTTAAAGCCAAAACCCAAAAGACACCAACGCAGTACCGAAATCAGTTTTCCAAACCTCATTTTTCGTCTTAAAAATCACGTTTTTTAAAGGATTTGTTTCCTCGTTTTGCATCATTTGCAGAACAAAACCGTTGAGATGAAACGAATACTGTTTTTCTACACAATTCTACTGGTAGGGTGCCAACAAAGAAGCAACGAGACCTACGAAAAATCAGAAAACCTTCACCATCCAGCTAAAAAAGTTGTGCTTAATGGGCTCAACCATCCGTGGAGCATTGCATTTCTTTCTGAAGAACAAGCACTGATTTCTGAAAAGGATGGTAACCTACTCAAAGTAAATCTGCAATCCAAAGAAAAATCAATTGTTAAAGGATTTCCGAAGGATTTGACGGATAGCATCAGGGCCTATAGTTTGGGAGACAATTCCGGAATCTTCGAAGTACTTATTGACCCCGCTTTTAAAGAAAATCAATGGGTATATTTTTCCTATGCTGCGAAAAGAAAGGGTGAAGGTAGAACAACCAAAGTGGTTCGTGCAAAGTTGGAAAACGATTCGCTTCATAATCATCAGACCTTACTGGTAGCAGAACCTTTTGCTCGGGAATATTTTCATTTTGGTGGCGGAATGGTATTCGGGCCCGATGGAAAGTTATATGTCACTATAGGGGAAAGATTGTTTTGGGAAAGGGATAATCCCCCAATTCCACATGCACAGGATATTTCAGATAAACGGGGAAAAATATATCGCATCAATTCTGATGGAAGCGTCCCAGAAGATAACCCTGATTTTGGCCCCGACGGTGTTCCCGGAGTGTACGCTTTGGGGATACGGGCCGCCCAAGGTATCGCTGTGGAACCGAAGACCGGAAATATCTGGTTCAGTGAACACGGAACCATTCAAGGAGATGAAGTCAATTTATTAAGCGCAGGCGCCAATTATGGTTGGCCCAATGTGACCTCTGGTAAACTGCGAAGTAGCGATTACACTCCTCCCAAATTGGACGGTGTCACCTTTACTCCACCAGTTTGGTTTTGGCCCCATACCGTTGCTCCTACCGGGCTTACTTTCTATACTGGAGATGATTTCCCAGCTTGGAGGGACAATCTCATCGTTCCTGGTTTATCCCGAGGAAGTCTATGGCGTTTTCGCATTGAGAATGATACGATAAAAAGTGCCGAAGAACTATTTATCGATGACCGGGTGCGTATCCGAAAGGCCAGACAAAGTCCGAGTGGAAAATTCTATATCCTGACCGATGAGGACGATGGAAAACTGATTCAAATAATTCCAAATAACGATACAAACTCTTATAAAAAATGAAAAGATACATTCTACTTTTAATTACGTTGGTTAGTTTTCAGATGAAGGCCCAATCTGAAACGGAAGCTATAAAAGCAACTCTACAAACCTATTTGGACGGATCTTCGTACAATGACCCTGAAAAAATTGTCTCCGCATTTTATGAAGAAGCCGATTTGTTTCTTCACAAAGAAGACGAAGAACTCTTCATTATGACCCCGGCAGAATATGCCGCCCTGTTTGCCAAAAGGGAAAAAGGAACCTTCAATGGGCGAGAAGGAACAATTTTAAATGTAGACTATGATTTAGATATCGCAACCGCCAAAGTGGAAATCTATATCCCAAAACCCAACCTCCGATTTGTCGATATTTTTCTACTGAAAAAGTTGAACGGTAAGTGGAAAATCATCAGCAAAGCGGCCACTTTGCTTAAAGACTAAGCTTCATCTCAAACCGAAACTTCAAGTGTGGTCTTGATTTCTTTCCGCAGATAAAGACCTGTAACAATCGTGGCCAAAACATCAGCTATGGGAAAGGAGAGCCAAACGCCCAATTCTCCCAAAAAATGGGGCAGTACCAAAATCAAAGGAATAAAGAAAAATCCCTGGCGAGTGAGTGTCAAGAGCAAAGCGGGTACCGCTTTACCTACGGCTTGAAAATAGGCAGCACCAATCAGTTGAAGAGCTATAATGGGTGTTGCTGCAAATACCAGTCGCATTGCTGTGGGCGCATGGTCCATGACAAAGGCGTTGGTTGCCAATTCTTCAGGTGGCAGATCCGGTCGGTCACTTAGGAAAAGGTCCGTGAAAAAATCGGGAAAAACCATAAGACCCATAAATACCAAAGAGGCAACCAAAGCGGCATATTTAATAGCCGTGTAAATGGATTCCTTTACCCTATCGTATTGGACAGCACCATAGTTGAATCCTGCAATGGGAAGGAAACCCTGAGTGACCCCAAACACGGGAAATAAAGCAAACATCAACATGCGTCCAATAATGGCATAAACCGCCACAAGGGCCTCACCTCCCAAATTGAATAAGATGTTGTTCAATAAGAGATAAATAATACTTGTTACCGCTTGGCGGGCCAAGGTCACAAAACCAAGTGAGCCTATCTCCCTTAAAATGGAATTCTTCAGTACAAAATCGGAAATTCCAATCTTAAGCTCAGAGTTTTTCGATAGAAAGAAGTACACAATGTAAGCGAAACAAAGCAGATAACCTGCCGTAGTGGCCCATGCTGCGCCATGCATGCCCCAATCGAATACATAAATGAAAAGGTAATCCAGAAACAGGTTTCCTACGGAAGGAATAATCATTGCCACCATGGCAAATTTGGGCTTTCCTTCGGCTCGAATTACTGTATTTCCCATCATACAGAGCGCCAAAAAGGGAACTCCGTAGAGGACAATGGTATAATAGATTTTTGCAAGTGGAAAAATACTGCCCTTACCTCCAAACAAGGGAATCAAATCATCAACAAAATACAATCCTAAAACCACCATGGAAACGGTGACCGAAAGCGTCAAAGTGATTTGATTTCCAAAGGTCCGCAGAGCTTTTTCCTTATTACCAGAACCCAAGGCTCGTGAAATGATGCTTGATCCACCTATCCCGATTGCCATCCCTAAGGCAGCGATAAAAAAGGAAACGGGAAGGACTACATTAATAGCTGCAATGGCAATGGAACCAATCCAGTTGCCTACAAAAATAGAATCTACCAAAACATTCAGGGACATGACCAAAATCCCAATAGACGCCGGGACTGCTTGTTTTACCAGTAGTCTGCCAATGGGTTCTGTCCCTAATTGTTCGGAGGATACTTTTGCCATTTACACAGGCAGAGTTTCTTTAGATTCCCATTCGTTTACCCACTTTGCCATCAATGACACCCAGGCATCGCTATCGTTCAAGCACGGAATGTGAATATAGTGTTCACCCCCTGCTTCTTCAAATTGTTCCTTGCCTTCCATGGCAATTTCCTCCAAAGTTTCAAGACAATCACTAACAAAGGCAGGCGTGATTACAGCTAGCCGTTTTTTACCTTCTTTGGCAAGGCGTTCAAATTCGTAATCCGTGTAGGGTTTCAACCATGGATCACCGGCCAAACGCGATTGAAATGAGCTACTCACTTTCTCTTCTGGTAAATCCAAGTAGGCTTTAACCAATTCCGTGGTATCGTAACATTGATGTCTATAACAGGTATGGTGGGCTACGGAATTGATTTTACAGCAATTGCCGTCAATCTTGCAATGGAATTTGGTCGGGTCAGACTTTCGAATGTGCCTTTCCGGTATGCCATGATAAGAAAATAAGATGTGATCATACTCAAAATCCTTCAGCCCTTCTGCAATACTTTCTGATAGCACTTTGATGTAATCAGGGTTGCTATAAAAAGCAGGCATAGTGGTCAAATGTATTTCTGGGAAATGCTTTTGTTGCACTTCCATGGCTTTGACCACAACAGTCTCGTAAGATGACATGGCGTAATGGGGGTAAAGCGGAACCAAAATCACCTCATCTACGCCCTTATCTTTTAGTTCTTGCAGTGCCTTTTGAATGCTCATGGAGCCATAGCGCATCCCCAGAGCCACCGGCATATTGGTTTTCTGTCTCACTTTTTCCGTAAAACGTTCAGAGATTATAATCAAAGGAGAACCTTCTTCCCACCAAATTTTGGAATACGCCTCAGCTGATTTTTTAGGCCTGGTTTGCAAAATAATTCCCCGGACCAAAACATTACGAAGCCATTTTGGGACATCAATAACCCTTTCATCCATCAAAAATTCATCAAGATATGGCTTTACATCCTTGGGGGTAGGACTATCGGGTGATCCCAAATTCACCAATAAAACACCTTTCATAGCAAGAAAATCAGTTTTTTTAATTGTCCCGCAAAAATACTACTTGAGG
>NZ_JANQIH010000194.1 GCF_028282265.1 Allomuricauda sp. | reverse complement strand
CTTGATAGATTGGCCCAACTCGGGGTTTCCGATGAGCAATTCGATGATGTTGAAAAACCCTTTGACATTAATCTAGCCACCTTTGATGGCGAAAAGAGTTTGAAGGGAATCAACGAATTAAAGGCCATTATCGGAGGTGCTTTCGGTTATGGTATCATGATGTTCATTATTATTTATGGTGGCTTCGTAATGCGCAGTGTCATAGAAGAGAAGACCAGCAGGATTATAGAGGTCATCATTTCCTCGGTAAAGCCTTTTCAATTGATGCTGGGCAAGATTATTGGTACTTCTTTGGCTGGAATCACCCAATTTATAATTTGGATTATCTCAGCTTCATTCCTACTTTTTTTGGTGGTTCTTTTCTTGGATATAGACCCGGCTTTGCTCTTTGGAGGGGGTAATCTACCCAATCAACAAGTACAGGAGATGTCTCAACTTTCCCTTGCTCCAGATAGTGAGATGCTTTTTTATGCCCAGGAAATCATTAAAATTCCATGGGGTCTGCTCATCTTTTCATTTTTAATTTATTTTGTTCTTGGGTATTTGATTTATAGTTCTATTTATGCTGCCATAGGTGCAGCAGTAGATAATGAAACCGATACCCAACAGTTCATTTTTCCCATAATTTTACCCTTAATGTTGGCGATTTATGTAGGGTTCTTTTCCGTTTTCAGCAATCCCAATGGACCCATTGCTGTGGGATTTTCATTATTCCCCCTGACCTCGCCGATTGTGATGTTGATGAGGCTTCCCGGTGGAATTGGTGAAGGAGGTGTACCTTTATGGCAGTTTTTGGTGTCAATTGTTCTATTGCTTGGAACTTTTTTGGCCATTGTTTGGTTGGCTTCAAAAATATATAGGGTGGGAATTTTAATGTACGGCAAAAGACCTACATACAAAGAACTTTTCAAATGGTTACGTTATTGATTCCTTATGCAAGAAGGAACTGAGGAAATAAAAGAAATCATCAAAGAAGATATCTGGGGCTCTATTAAAGAGTTTTTGAATATCGGAATCCACTTGGGAGAAGGTGAAAAATCCATACATCTTACCATTGGTCTGCTTTTACTTCTCATCATATCCATTGTTGCCACGAAAGTTATCATGAAATGGCTCCGCAGTCTTTTCACCCGTAAAATGCAGCAAGAGGATAAAAGACGGTTTTCGAGCGTATTTAAGTTTATCAACTATGTAATTTATCTCATTGTCGTGCTGCTTACATTAAGTGCGGCCGGTATAAATATTACGCTTATTATCACGGCATCCGCAGCTCTCTTTGTTGGGCTTGGTTTGGCGCTACAGGAGTTTTTCAGGGATATTTTAGGAGGAATCTTTATTATTATTGACAAATCCCTTCAGGTGGGGGATGTGGTCAACATCAATGGAAATATATGTAAGATATTCGAGATTAAGCTCAGAACCACTCGAGGGATAACACGTGATGATAAGGTGGTGGTCATCCCCAATCACAAATTCATGAGCGATATTGTGTACAATCATACCCAAAACCACAATACCACTCGAGAAAGTGTTCAAGTTGGTGTAGCCTATGGAAGCGATGTTGAGTTGGTCACCCGACTTTTGGAAGAAGCGGCCATTGAAGAAAAACAAGTATTAAAAGAACCCCAACCTTTTGTTTTCTTTTCAGATTTTGGAGATTCTGCGCTGTTGTTTACCGTTCATTTTTTCATCAAGGATAGTTTTCGGGACCCAAGGATTAAAAGCAACATTCGCTATGCCATAAATACCAAATTCAAGCAAAACAACGTTACTATCCCATTCCCTCAAAGGGATGTCCATATATTTCAGCATCAAAAACCTCAAAGTAATAAAGTATCCTGACTTTAATAATGTAATCTGTATTGCCCTATTTTGTTTAGGACTTTTCAGTAGCCAAAGTCTTTTTGGCCAGAGCACGGATATCTTCCGAATTGAATATCTGAACATCCCTGAAAATGATACAGGAATAAAGACACAACGTTACCGGTTCTTGTTCAACGTTCCTTTAAAACTCAATGAGAAAAAAGACTATTTGGTCACGGGTTTTGAATACAATCGGTTTGATGTGGGGTATTCGCAGGACTTTCCTTTTGACGAAAGCGAATTGATTCGATTTCATGTGGTGGATTTCAATTTGGGATTTATCACCAAATGGAATGAAAACTGGAATTTTATTACCCTAATTACCCCAAGACTTGCTTCCAATTTCACCAATGGGGTAATGGGCGAGGATTTTTTCTTTAATGCGACCGCCACTTTCTGGAAAGAAAGGACAGACGCCGATAAACCCTTTAGACTTGTACTTGGCCTAAGCTATAATAGCACCACGGGGTTACCCGTGCCATTGCCTTTGATAAGTTACTACAGAAGATTTCATCCCAAATGGTCATATACTTTGGGAATTCCACGTTCTAACTTTAAGTTTCACATGGCTAAAAAGCATACGCTTGAGGCTACCCTTCTCCTTGATGGTTATTTTATTAATGTGCAGAACGATATCCCGTTGCCTGATGGCCAATTGGGCTCTAAAATATCATTGTCGGCCCTAGTGGGTGCCATAGGGTATCAGTACAACGTATCCAAAAGAATGGCTTTTTATGCACTTGTGGGAAGGTCAATCGAACAAGAAGGTCAGTTGAGGAATAATCGCAGAGGCGATGTTTTTCTATTGAATGATGAAGCAAATCTTTATATTCGAACTGGTTTCAAAATAGGAATATTTTAAATAGAATGCTATGTCCAAAATTTTGGTGATTGAAGACGAATCTGCTATCAGGCGGGTGCTCATAAAAATATTGAGCAAAGAGAGCGATACCTACGAAGTACATGAAGCTGAAAATGGTCTTGAAGGTATGAACGCCATCAAAAAGGAAGATTATGACTTGGTGTTGTGCGATATTAAAATGCCCAAAATGGATGGGGTAGAGGTGCTTGAGGCAGCTAAACAAGTTAAGCCTGAAGTCCCATTTATCATGATTTCGGGGCATGGGGACTTGGATACCGCCGTAAATACCATGCGTCTGGGTGCATTCGACTACATTTCAAAACCCCCAGATTTAAACCGCTTGTTGACCACGGTAAGAAACGCACTTGACCGGAAAGAGCTGGTGGTGGAAAACAAAATATTGAAGAAAAAGGTCTCCAAGAATTATGAAATGGTGGGTGACAGCAAAGAGATGGAGGTCATAAAGGAAATGATTGAAAAAGTGGCTCCAACCGATGCAAGAGTACTCATAACCGGACCCAATGGAACAGGAAAAGAACTTGTGGCCCACTGGCTGCACGAAAAGAGCCAACGCTCATCAGCCCCATTTATTGAAGTAAATTGTGCCGCTATTCCATCAGAATTGATTGAAAGTGAGCTGTTTGGACACGTAAAGGGAGCGTTTACCTCGGCAGTGAAAGACCGTGCCGGTAAATTTGAGGCTGCCAATAAGGGTACTATTTTTTTAGATGAGATTGGAGATATGAGCCTATCCGCCCAGGCTAAGGTCCTGAGGGCTTTACAAGAGAATAAGATTTCTAGGGTGGGTACCGACAAGGACATTAAAGTTGATGTTAGGGTTTTGGCCGCAACAAACAAAAACCTTAAAAAAGAAATAGAAGAAGGAAGATTCCGAGAAGATCTGTACCACAGACTTGCCGTGATTTTAATAAAAGTTCCCTCTTTGAATGATAGAAGAGATGATATCCCTATGTTAATTGAACATTTTTCAGAAAAGATAGCCGCAGAACAGGGGACCATCACCAAGGCATTCTCCAAAAAAGCGGTGGAACTGTTAAAAGGTTACGACTGGACAGGGAATGTGCGTGAACTGAGAAACGTGGTTGAACGCCTCATTATATTGGGAGGAAATGAAGTTACCGAAGAGGATGTGAAACTTTTTGCCAGTAAGTAAGCCTAGTCGCATCTGTTCAACTGCAAAAGTGCTTCCTTCGTTATCGTTTTCACCCTTTGGTGATATATTTTTTTCCGAATGGTCAAATCAGGATTTAACAACGCAATATGGGCGTTGTCATGAGTTGATTGTATAAACCGTTTAGCCTCTTCGCATTCAATGGTTTTTACAATATTGGCAATGGAGGCTTCAAATTTCACTAAGGTTAGATGGATTTCTTCCTTCATTCCCAATTTTTTAGGATTTAAAATACCTCCTTGGGAATCCAAGGCTTCCTTGGTATTCAATACCAGCATATCATCTCCGTACTGACTAGGCCTGGGGGGGCCAGGGCCGTATAGCTTTAGTTCGGTCATACCAATCATGGTATTTTCCAAAGCCTTGTTCAATGATTTTTTTGAAGTTTTCAGAGTCTCCGCTCGAGTGGCATTAATCAAAGAATTTTTTGCCTTTTCTAGA
>NZ_JANQIH010000081.1 GCF_028282265.1 Allomuricauda sp. | reverse complement strand
ATTTGATTTATTTGCCCGGAAGGGACCTCCATTATTTGTGCACCGAGAATGATAAAAACCAAAATAGTAGCTCCAAGCAATATAGCGGAAATCCAACTCCATTTTCTCTGTTTTAAGGCCAAAGCATTGGCTCGCATCCAGAAATGACGTTTTTTTTGGGTTGATTTTGGAATCCCTTTTCCATCCAAATAGTTCCAGACCAGAAATAAAACAAGGCCCATTAAAGGAAAAGACCAAGGAATATTTGGAGAAAGTTTAATATTTGCGAATGCAATTACCGACCATAGTCTGGTTCCAAATTCTAAAATAATGAATCCAAAGAAAATTGCTTTTATCCAAATTGGTATTTTGAAAGACACGTAGAATGTTCTTTAAATTATTAAGACGATGGGCATTAGAAAATGTTACCTCATCTTGCACCTAGCGGTCTTGGTTATGATTTTGTTGCGAAGCGACTACCCCTAGCCATTGTTTTATGTCGTTTTTTATATTCCACCAAAGTCCGCTTTCTTAAAAACAAGTCCATTTGAATTCTCGTCGAATTCGTATTCTGCTTTAAGGCCTCCTCCATTGGCCAATTCCAAGTTCTTTTTATGGTAATAAGCATTAAAGGGTATTACATTAACAAAAAAAGTTCCTTTTTCTATTCGCAATGGCACAATTCGTATGAGAAACATTTTCTCGCCTTTCTTTTTTATTTTTTTAATTAGTTCTGCATGATTGAGATACTCAATTTTAAATTCCAGAACCGTGTCAGGTAATCTGTCCGTAAAAAGGTTTTTTTCCACATATAGAACTCCACCGTTAGCAATCGAGCTTCCTACTAATTCGGACATTTTTTTCAATGAGTGATAGTAAATATTAGTAGAGTCCCTTTTTTCAGTATCAAAAACCGTTTGAGAAAAAACAAAGTTTCCTATAAACAGCACAATTAGAAATAAAGTCTTCTTTTCCATTTTTTTATAATTACGTACAAAGGTCTCGGCTAGAATTTCGTTATTGTCTCCGACGAGCAATCTTGGATTGAGAGAGGAAGACACTTTTCGGTAGGATTATTCCACCGAAATCCACCTATTCATTTATAAATTCAACTTCGATTTAACTTTTTGCCACAATGAGTTATAGCCTTTGTTCGCCAAAGTTTTTTCTTCTTTTACAATTTTGTCGAGTACTACATCCCTTTTCTTTACGAGTCCTAAATCCTTATGATATCTAAATCCAGATGTTTTTGCCGAAGCATTCAATTCAGCTAATTCATAATATTCTTCGGCTAATTCTGTGAACCCTCTGTTGGCATTCAAAAAAGACAAGAGAGAAAACGAAAGATATTTTTGATTTGGAAAACTTAACATATCTAAATTGTCGGTTAGAAGGTTTTCGATTTCGTCAAAATGCTCTTCCTTTCCCATTTTCACTATTAATTCTGCGTAGTCCAAATAAGAACCTGTTTTAACATTTGGGAATTCTTTTTCGAAATCAATTGATTTTTTAAAATATTCAAGAGCTTTTTCGTCTTCTCCCTTTAATCGGCATATTTCTCCTAAAGTTTGTAGCGCAGAACTTCGGTTAGTTTTATCCTCAGGAAAATCAGCCAGCATTTTTTTAAGTAACATTTCCGCAGCATCCAGCAATTCGGGCTTCTTGGTATAGACCAATTCAATTCCTTGAATCTTTAGGTACTGAGCTCGATTATATTTTCTTGCTCGAGATAGTTTCTGGAAGAAATGCTCTTCGTCGGATTTAGTCCAAGTTTTTCTTCTGTACCAATCCATTGAATTAAATTTTGGCTAACGGTCTTGTGTATGATTAGTTATTGCCTCCTACGAACAGCCAGAGGTTGTGAGAGAAAGGCATAAAAGCGGAAAAATGTCCGCCCGAGACTAAAGATAATTGATTGCAAAGGATTCTGTTTTAGGAATCCGCCCGCAATTAATTATACACCGTGTTGTAAAACGTTTTTATTTTCTTTCGTATTCCAGAAAAGTTTGACCTGATCGATTAGGGTTGAACTGAGAATTCTCTAACGTTAGTTTTAAGAGATTTCCTGAAAATTCAATTTCAGAGATAGAAATATAAGGTCCACCTCCGTCTCCAGTTGGATCTTCTGTAATTAGAAGGTCATTTTCAATACGCCATTCATTTACATGGTATCCTTCTCCATGTTCTGAGTCCATGAAATTGGTGTGCTCGGATGTAATAACTTTTTCATTATCAACAATTTCATATTCTTGAACAGAATATCTCAAAAAACCAGAAAGAATTATTTTTTGTGGATCTACGGTGAATTCAATTCCATAGTCGGTTTCTTCGGGAACAATTTCTTCTATTCGTCCTGTTTGTTCAATTGCAGAAAACGAATCCCTATAGTAGTATTTCAAAGTCCATTCGCCAATAATTTTTTCAGAAGTAGATAATTCTTGATTTTCAGAGCTGTTGTCAGATTCGCAAGAATGATAAATGCTTAACAATAGTAAAAAAAGTATATTTTTCCTCATTAGATTTTTTCAAAATGTTTTACAACTACTGGATATAGGATTACTTCCATATAACCCGCTTACTTGACTTAAATCTAATACTTTTTAGCATTGATCTTTATATTCGTGGTACGATGTCTGTTCCTGATTTTGTGAAAATATTGAAGGTTAAACGGTCTCGCAAGAATACCGCTGCGAGCCATTTATCCATTGTAAAAATGGCTGAGCAGTATTTTAAGAAACCTTTGAACCGGGTTAATGAAACCGAGCGGCACAGATTTTTTTATCACATGGTGCACACTAAAAAGTTCCCTATGCAAACTAGCGGAAACGCCATTAGTTCTGTATCAAAATGTACAGCTCTGAATGCAGTGTAGTGTCTGGTAAACTAACTCAGAAAAACAACATAAGATATTAATAATCAATGTTTTGTGATGGCTGCTAAAATCCATGCATTCCAACAGGAACCTATTTTTTGGGTTCACTTAGGGTACTTTAAAATCAGCAAAATTAAAACTGATACTAAAACGGTTATAAACGTACCAGGCCCTCTCCGGAAGTATTGATGATTTTTGGAACCTGATTCCCTTTTGGATAAAGTAGTACCAAACTCTTTTTTTCATGGCAACCCTCTTTTGGCACATGAATAGTAAGGATACCTTTTTCAATTTTAAAATTTAGGCTTTCCATGGGTATACCTTCGGTTACTATGGCATAACGTTGGTCTTCAACCATGTAAAAAATGGAATTTTCACCACGTACCGACACATACTCAAAACCCTCGGCCAAATCTGACGTAATGCGTTGGGCTGTGGTTGTGATCAGGTTTAAGAACGAAGTGATGCAGCAAAAAAGAATTGTTTTAGATTGGAACATTTGTTGAGATTTGGGATTTCTAATTACGTCATTTAATTGGTTTCAACAGAAGTGTTTTCGACAAACGGTATCGATTCAGGAATTTTTCGACCAAATACCTGCTAAATAGAGCATTATTTTGACCGTCAGCAGCGTATTCACTTGTAGTAGTACATATACGCGTCAGAACAAGATTGGGGGTTCCCTGGACCTAAAGGATTCTGTGTAATCTTTTTACATGTAATGTGGAGAATCGTTCAGCTATACGCGCAACTGTATTTGCTATGTCAGAAGCCATATTTGTATCCATAATTAGCAGTTTTGGTTTAGGGCTGGGTTTTTTTTCGGGATTGTCTTTTTGCGTACTAAAAAACTGGAAAACCGAATTCTATGCTTTCTTCTGATAAGTGTTTGATTCTCATTTTTATTTTAACTGACTCCTTTAAAACGATTGATTTCAAGTTAAAATACCCTATTAAGGTTACCTCAAGTTGGTACCCTTCGTATACCACTATATTTACAGGTATGCTGAGATTGGGTTTACATACGGATGCAAAGGATTCGTTTAACTAAAATAGTTTTACCGCTTTCCAAAAAACCTTCCTTTTAAGCACCAATCAATTTGTTTTTTTGAATTCAATGTTTTTTGCCCTGGGAGCATCCAAATGGAACCCAACTATGTTTCCCTTATCATTTCTTTTGAATTTTAGTGTGAACATTCCCATAGCCAAAAACGTATCCTTTGTCAAAGGCTCCACGGGGAATTTTTGACCAAATATTGGAAACACTAGCTTCTTATCGATGATTTCCAGTGCTATCCTCTTTTCAAGCTCTTCGTTAACATACATTGAACTATATTCCATTAATTCTTCTGTCTTAACCACGGTTTTTTTATAGCTATTGGCATTCATCCTAATGGTACCATCCTTAAGAAGAATGGATTTTTTATCACGCGATTCGAAGTTAAAATGCAAAATGACATTTGGGCGATCTTCAAAAGTCAATGTTGAATTGGAGAGGGGGATTAATTTACTTGAAGGACCATTTGTCCGTACATAGAACAGCTGTTCGTCCTGTAGTTGAATTGATCTGTACTCGTTGGTTTCCAGGAAATGGTAATCCTCACAGAATCTTGAAAGCTCTTCTGTACTTAACGTAATAGGTTCCTTCTTTGCGGGCGATTTTGATTTTGGATTTTCCAGGTTCAGTATTGCTTTTGCGGCACTGAAGGCATAGGACCTAATGTCATACCAATTTTGGTTGGCCAAAGCAACAATGGAAAGATTGGAATCCGGGAACCGAACCAAATCGGAACTAAATCCTGGATTTTGTCCGCTATGTGAGATCATTTCTTGCCCTTCCAGTTCACCAATTATCAATCCGGAGGCATATTCAATTTTTTTCCCGTTGTTAAGTTCCCCTTTTCGTAGCATTAAATTCCAAAAAGCTATGGAAAATACTTTTGGATCATGAAATTCATTCTCCCACTTGGTCAGATCATTTATGTTCGAAACCACACCACCGTCACCAACTGCTGTGGATTGATAGCTATACTCCATTCGTTCACAATCCGGACATTCACTTATATAGCCCGATGCCCTTTTTGGTATTACCCGTCCGGTATTTTCAATGAAGAATGTGTTTTTCATTCCCAAGGGTTCAAATAGGTTTTCTTTGGCGTATGTGCCCAAGGATTTTTCCGTGATTCGCTGGACCAACTGCCCCAATATCCAATAATTGGTATTCGAGTAATCATGTTGTGAACCACTCTTGAACGAAAGACTATTTTGTTTTTGAATTAGTGCCAGTAAATCTTCATCGGTTCCGATAAAGTTGTTGAAGAAATCCATAGTATGCGAACCTTTCAAAGTTAACAAGGACATATAGTCCCGAATGCCGGAAGTATGGTTGAGCAACTGTGCAACCGTGACATTTCCCAGGTCTTTGGAAAATTCAGGAAAGAACTTGGATAAAGGGTCTTCCATCCGTAATTGTCCTTTTTCAATCAAAAGGATAATACAGGCAGCCGTAAATTGTTTTGAGGAAGAGGACAACCTGAAATTTGTTGAAGCATCAATGGGAATATTGTAATCCAAATTTGACATTCCCTTACATTTTGATGAAATCAAGGTACCCTCTTTTAGTATCCCTATGGCTACACCAGGGCCATTGGGATCGACTTCGGCGATTATAGAATCGATGACCTTCGTTAGGTTTAAAGCTTGTCCGGTGACAGCAATGGAAAAGAAAAGGACAAAAACCGGGGTTAAATATTTCATGTCAAAAGTTTTAAGTAATTATTGGTTAGATAAAAAGCGAACCTCAAGGGTTACAAAAAATGTGTTCCATAAAGATTTTGTAACCTTTTTGTATTTCCAGATATCTAATCAAAGAAGAGTCCAAATAAATCCGAAACACAAATGGGTCCAGAACTTTTTTTGATAACACTGATACTATCGGTTTCTGCAACGCTATTTTTTTATTTAAAAAGCAAACATGAAGAGGCAATGGCGAAGATTGAACACGGAATAACGGATGAAAAAGCATTTGACCTGAAGGCGGTGATGCTAAATCTGGGAATTATCTTCCTTGTTGTTGGCGCAGGCCTAATTGTTGCATATCTCATAAGTCACTACCAGGATATTCCGGAGTACGTTACATTTCCATCTTCCATACTAATATTCGGAGGTATCGGTCTAATCACATGCTTTTTTGTTAACGGACGTAAGTAGTGAGTAAGCATGAAGATGATTTTTATAGAAAAAGGGTATTGTCCGGAGATAGAGAGGCGTTTGCCTTTTTTATTGACAAGTATCAACAAATGGCTTTTTCTATAGCAATCTCAATTACCAAACAAGAAAACGCTGCGAAGGAAGTGGTGCAGAATGCATTTATTCAGGTATTCAAGAGTTTAAGGTCTTTTAAAGGAGAATCATTGTTTTCCACATGGCTTCATAGAATTGTGGTTAATGAGTCCCTAAAATTTGTCAGGAAAAACAAAAAGGAAAGGATTGAAATGGGATTCGACGATGCCATGGCCATTTCCTTCACAGTTAAAAACGACGCACTTTCCGCTATTGAGATTGAAGAGAAAAAAGAAGAAATAAGAAGAGTGTTGTTGACTTTAAAACCCAAAGAGCGCTTGGTACTAACATTATTCTACTTAAAGGAGTTTTCACATGCCGAAATCTCGGAAAGTACAGGGTTCAGTAAAAACAATGTGAAAATTCTTTTACACAGGGGAAGAAAAAGTTTTGCATCCGCTTTCACACTAATCAACAAAAAATAGCATGGATTTGTTAGAAAAACACTACAAGAAACTCCTGAAATCAACAGAACCTGCTTTTTACGATGAAAGCGTAAAGGAGGATATCATGCGAAGGATACTAAGTCAAAACATAAAGAAAAAAAGCAACTCCCAAAAACTTGCACGATTTTGCCTCTGGACAAGCGTATTCCTGGCGTTGGCCTTTCTGAGTTCCTTTGTTCAGGATATTGGATTTGATCTTTCGCTCGATCTTCAGGGATTACAGTTGTCCCGAATAGTAATGGCTCTTATCTTTATAATAGTAGCCTACACCATTATCGAGCTTCACAACGGATTGTCGAAGGCTAATAAAAGCGGGTTTTGAAACTTATCCATTAAAGGGACTTTTTTGAAATTACAATTGATTCCCTAAATGGTTGGTTTGAAGAACAACCGTTTTAAAACTAGATAAAAAGCCTAATCGGTATTAGAGGCCTTACAAAGGCTAAGGTACTTGACGTAAATTGTCGAAATAATATGTCAGGCCTTCTCCCTTTTTACCACCATCAAAAAAAAGTACTGCCCTATTAAAATCCTGACTGAATTCCTTGTCCGAAAAATCGAATTCCAAGGTTTCCCATTTTTTGGAGGTTGAAATGGTGTTATTACGTGCTGGCCGAAACCAATTAATCACTACATCTATGAAAGCAGGAAAGTCAGATCGAAAAGTTAGCTACTCGCTAACCTGTCCTATGTAAGTCAGCGCAAAATAGTGCTATTTAAGGGAATAAAAGACTTTAAAGGCTCATTCATCCCGACAAGCTAAGGCATCCAACCTACGTTGGATGCTTGCAAGGCTATGCGCTAATTCTCTAACTTTCCCTTTATTTCTATTGAAGCCCCGGGAATCCAATGCTTATTTTCATCACCGTAATACAGGTAAACCGTGCTTGCAGGAGCAGTATAAGTTCCTGGGATTTCTGCCTTTAGATCCAACCCGATCACCTTTTTTTCCAATGGCTTCATGCTTTTCCAATACAGGACCAGCTGATTATCAAAAACTTCATAATAATCGACAGCTCGTGTTTCCACCAACTCTTTAAGTTGATAGGGTTGCAGGCTCGCACCGCTCGGAATACCGATAACAGCTGTTGTCATGGAAACTGGCTCATCTTTTTCATTGGTCACCACAACTTCCATTCTCGCTAAACGGCCAACGGTAACCTCTTCCTGAACTATACGGGTTTCAATTTGAACAGGGGTTTCCAAAGAAGATGGAGGCAAGTAGCTCTCCCATTGCATGTCCATTGCATATGGAAAGGTCTTAGTAGCATCTTTAAATCGGACTTCAATTGCTTGCTCACCTTCAACCAAAAAATTGCCGATACCATCAATTTCAAGTATTCCATTTTTTGTATGCAGTAGCTTGCGTTCAATCGTTTCTCCATTGACCTTTAATTGAATGGTGTTGCCATTTTCTAGGATCGCCTGCTTTTGTTTTTTGGTATAGGCTATCAATGCTTTCAGAGACATCACGGTAGCTTGGGTGCTCCCGAAACGTCCATTTTTCCTTTCCGATATCAGGTATTGGATACCTTCGGCAACTTTATCTATATGCTGGTTTTGTCTCAGTAAGGAGAGAAGAACGAAAGCAGTAGTCTCCAGCTTTTTGGACTTGCCGTATGATCTGGTGATGGTGTTTTCTACAGGCAATCCATCATAGCCCGAATCAGTTATTTGGATCAGTATTTTATCTAGCAACGTTTGGTATTCCATAGGGTTACCCAGATTCTTGCTTGCCAGAGCCATTAGCGCCATACGGTATGCATCTTCTGAAATTATCGCCTCTTCCAAAGAGCTTCGGTATTCCCTTTCAATTTCTGAGGTAAGCCCGACCTCACTTAGCGCATAAACGATATAGGCGTTGGCTACTTTGGGAGGCGAAGAAGCGAAACTGTCATACCCTTTTTTGCTTTTGTGAAAACCACCCTCACCATCTTTTTGGCCTAACAGCCATCGTATAGTCCTATCCAGCATTTTTTGATCTACCCCACTAAACACTTCTTTCATCTCGGTAAACTCCAGGATCCCAAAGGCAGTTAAAGTTTCGTGCGGCGGGGTGTGGCCAAACCATTCGAACCCTCCTTTTGAAGTTTCAAAACGGACCAACCGTTTATAACCTTCTTTTATAAAATCCATGGCCCTGGCTTCCACTTCGGGCTTGTTTTTACCCGATTCGTTCAGGTATTTCAGAATCATAATATTGGGATATGTGGCTGAAGAGGTTTGTTCAAAGCATCCGTAGGGTTTTTGTATCATCCCTTCAATACCATTCATGACATCTCCGATAATATCAAGATAAACTTTGAGTTGCCCCTGGGTGCTTTCGGGAACAAGATTGGTAATGTTAAAAGCAAAAGTCCCGTTTTTTGAATTTGAAATGGAGGTTTCCACCGGAAAGTACGGGCTAACTATTGTGATCTCCCTGAGAAAACCATCGTTATAACTTCGGTTGTGGGCATTTACGGTTAGCACCAGATTTTTACCGATAGCTTTGGGTAGTACAACAAGTTCTTTTACCAGATAGTCCTTAGCAGCAACCGATATACTATCTGTTGTATCATCTCGGTTCATATGTTCAAACTGTTCCGGAATATTCACCTCTAACTTTAGTTTCAACGCTTTGTTCGTGTTATTGGCAATCGTGATGGGAATCCGGATAGTATCGTTCAACGAGCAATAACTTGGTAATTTTGTTGCTATACTCAAGGGACGCTGAATACTGTATACCGATTCCGCAAGACCGATTAAACCGTTACGTGAAATACCTTCGGCTGTGATATTGAATGAGGTTATTGCATCGGAATTGTAAAATTCCACCTTGGCCTTGCCTTCATGGTCGGTCTGAACAACGGGATTCCAATATATGGTTTTCCTGAAATCACTTCTTTGGGATACACTTTCACCCGAATCATATACCGGAACATAAAAGTTGTTTGGGGTTGTTATAGCCGGCAAGCCGGGGTTTTTATAAATAGGTTTTACCGCATAGTTGTTAAATCGTTTGCGTACCAATATTTTGTCATCATATCGGTAATTTCCTTTTTTTGTAGTAATAATAATTACGCCATTTACCCCGCTGGATCCATACAAGGTTGTTGCGGCTACTCCTTTTAATACACTAATGCTTCCAATATCGGTAGGGTTTAAATTTTGCAACTCAGCACTTTGGTCACCAGTAAAGCTATTGGTGACAGGAGTTCCATCAACAATAAAAAGCGGTTCGTTTGACCCACGGATTGAGCTCAATCCTCTGATATTGACTATGGTTCCAGCACCGGAAATACCGCTTGAATTGGTGATTTGAACTCCTGCTGCGCGCCCTTGTACCAGTTCGCTAACGGTACCTGCCAGTCCGTTTATCTCATCGGCATCAACCGATGTTTGAGCAAACCCCAGGGCATTTTTGGTAGTGTTTGCACCATAGCCAACGATTACTACTTCATCCAAGGATTGTGTATCTTCTACCAGATTTGTAGAGATTATTGCCTTTTCTTGTACTGGCTTTTGAAGCGGTCTTTCGGGATCTTCCGTATTTGGAAATCGAGTCTCTTGTTCTTGGGGAACACTTAGCCTAAACTCATCTTCTTTGGCCTTTGAGATTGTACCATCGCCTTGTTTTTCTACAATTTTCAAAGGTTGTCCGTCTTCGCGATACGCGACAAGTATATACGAAATTGCATCTCCTAACTTGCATTGAAAATTACCAGAATTGTCCGTATTGAATTGCAAAGCTTTCTCTCCATCACTTTCGAACAAAAATAGGTTCGCAGCGATAGGGTTGCCTTTTTTATCCAATACCTGACCCGTCAACAGGTTTCTTTTGTCGGGTAAAAAGCTTAGGTATTTAAGAGGTTCAAGGATATAATCCCTCCATCCGTGCGTCAACATAACCAAATCAATAGCCTTATCGGCCTCCTCTTCAGTTGGGTCGAAGTAAAACGAGGGTTCATGAATTTCCCCATTTAGTTCGCTTGACATCAAAAGATAGCTGTCAATACGGTCTTGTTTGTCATCGGCAAAGGATACTAAGGCGTTGTCTGTGGCAGCAATGGATAGGTTACTACTGATGGGTTTGTTGTCTACGTCTTTGGTTTCAATCTCTAAAACCACCTTTTCCCTCGGAGCAAATACCGCTTTATTCAACTTTAGTTCAAGTTGCAATCCCTTATGCTTGTTCAAAAAGACCAGGCGCTCACTGATTATACTTTTTTGGGTATTCAGAAGGCGAAATTTTGCAATGCCCCGGGGAAATTGGGAAGTGTCAACTAATAAACCCGTTGAGCCAATCTGCAACGAAACGGATTCTTGGAAAAGTATTTCGTTGGTGGCGTTCAAAGCCTGAAAAGTACCGTTAAATGCTGTAGTGGAAGATAAATTCCAAAGGGTTGCATCGGATTTATGACTTTGCAATGAAATCGTTGCTCCGTTAGCATGGATTTTTGGTAGCAGGTAAAGTGAATCGGATTTAAAAGGCTGGGTGATTTTAGCGAAGTATTCGGTTCCTGTTTTGGGTGTGAATTGTACCGTCCCCATACCATCGTGAAAGCTTTCAAATTGCTGGATTTCACTCCCATGGGAATCGAGAACAACGCCCTTCACATCAGCGGGTTTGCCAAATTCATTTAGAGCTTTGAAGGCGACTGTATTTGAGGTTCCTCCCAGGATCTTACCTCCTTCCGGTAAGAACTGCAGGTCTATATTGTCCATCAGAACGGGAACTGTTCTGGAGATTGATTCAACAGACCCCTGGTAGGGCACTTCTATGTTTAACACAACATCAGCTGTATTCAAATCGTCAGGAAGCTCAAATGTGATAACGCTTTCACCAGCCTTGTTTGTTGTCAAACTTTGTTCTAAGAATATATTTCCTTTGAGCAGTACCCGCGCCTGAAACGCGGTATTGCCCAGAGGATTGTTTTTTAGATCTTCTACATTGAAATCAACATTAACCGTACTTCCTTTGCCATACGCTACCTTTTGGAAATCTAAAGTTAACAATAGTCGAGGGACGATTACCTTCTGGACTGTGATCTCTTTGGAAAAA
>NZ_JANQIH010000077.1 GCF_028282265.1 Allomuricauda sp. | reverse complement strand
AATTTCTTCTCCCGTGTCATTTTTCTTCACCAAAACTGATTCCAGTTTTTCCTTTCCTTGTAATCCGATGACCTCAGCGGGAGTAATCAAATTGATTTTTCCCAGATTTTTTAAGTGTTGTACTTTTTCCACGGAATCCAACGCTCCGCGAAATTCATTGCGGCGGTGTACCAGAGTGACCTCAGAAGCAACATCCGCTAAAAAAATAGACCAGTCGAGCGCTGAATCTCCACCTCCGGCAATAATCACTTTTCGGTCCCTAAAAACTTCAGGTTCCCGAATCATATAGGAAACGCCATTTTCCTCATATTGGGAAAGATTGGGAATAATGGGCTTTCTGGGTTCAAAACTACCAAGCCCTCCGGCTATGGCCACGATGGGTGCATGGTGTTTTGTTCCCTTATTGGTAGTGACCACAAAAGAGTCGTCTTCCAATTTTTCAATGGTCTCGGCCCTTTCGCCTAGGGTAAATCCGGGCTGAAAGGGTTTGATTTGTTCCATAAGGTTGTCCACCAATTCCCCAGCCAAAATCTCGGGAAAACCAGGAATGTCGTAAATGGGTTTTTTGGGATATATTTCGGAACATTGGCCCCCGGGTTGGGGAAGAGCATCTATCAAATGACATTTTAATTGTAACAAGCCTGCTTCAAAAACAGCAAAAAGACCCGTAGGTCCCGCTCCAATAATCAGAATATCGGTTTTAATCATGCAGATGGTTCTTTTAGAAAGGTGCAACTTACATCTTGCAACGTGAAGGGTTTATGACATTTATCAGCCTAACTGATGTTAACGACTTCCTCGATTTGGGGTACGTATTTTTTGATGGTCATTTCTACCCCACTTTTTAAGGTCATCTGATTAACGCTACAGCCTATACAGTTGCCCTCAAGCTTTACCTTTACCGAGTTGTCATTATCTATAGAAACCAAAGATATGTCACCTCCATCGCTTTGAAGGAAAGGTCGTATTTCGTCCAAAGCTTTTTCTACATTGTTTCTTATCTCCTCTGATGTCATCTTACTTCTTTTTAACAGCGGCGCATCCGGCCATTGTTGTAATTTTAATTGCTTCTGTAGGTGGCAAATCGGTGTTTCGTCTGACCAATTCACTTACTACATTTTTTGTCAAGTCTTCAAACGCTTCCTCAGTGGGAGTGGCCGTTTGTAAAGCAGCAGGTCTACCAATATCCCCAGCTTCTCGAATACTTTGTACCAAAGGCACCTCTCCAAGGAAGGGAACTTTTAGGTCCTCTGCCAGATTTTTCGCTCCATCTTTCCCAAAGATATGATATTTGTTGTTGGGTAGTTCAGCAGGCGTGAAATAGGCCATATTTTCCACAATACCCAAAACCGGCACATTGATGGCTTCCTGTTGGAACATGGCTACCCCTTTGCGGGCATCAGCCAATGCAATTTCTTGTGGCGTGCTCACTACTACTGCACCTGTAACGGGAAGGGATTGCATAATACTTAAATGAATATCCCCAGTACCAGGAGGTAAATCAAGCAACAAAAAATCCAGTTCTCCCCAGTGGGCATCAAAAATCATTTGGTTCAACGCCTTGGAGGCCATGGGACCTCTCCAAATCACCGCTTGATTGGGTTGGGTGAAAAAACCTATGGAAAGTAGTTTTACCCCATAGTTCTCCACGGGCTTCATTTTTGCTTTCCCCTCAATATTCACGGAAAGCGGCTTTTCCAAAGCTACATCGAACATTATCGGCATGGAAGGGCCGTAAATATCCGTATCCAAAAGCCCTATTTTGAAGCCCATTTTGGACAAGGTCACAGCCAAATTTGCAGTAACGGTAGACTTACCAACACCCCCTTTTCCCGAAGCTACCGCTATGATATTTTGGATTCCTGGGATAGGTTTCCCTTTGATTTGATTCACCTTGGGTTTGGCAGGGGCATCAACCTTTAGGTTGACTTTTATTTTTGCTTTTTGATATACTTCTTGGTGTATGATTTTTAATATCTCAACCTCAGTCTTCTTTCTAGCTTGAAGACTTGGATTCTTTATGGTAACGTCCACCTCAACTTCATCTCCAAACACCTGCACATTGGTCACTGCCCCACTCTCCACCATATTCTGACCTTCTCCAGGTGCTGAAATTTTTTCTAAGGCTTTTAATATGTCTGCTTTGCTCAGCTTCATGAACTTTTTTTCTTAGCTGTCGTTTAAACTCATTATAAATAACAAAGATACGCCTTAGCCGCAACAAAGGAAAGTTTGGTTATTGAAAATGAAGATGGTAGGATTGAGTCTAGCTATCTTCAGAATTTATAATTCTTTCGCAGGATCCCAGAAATGTTTTTGAAAATCGACGATTTGGTTATCAACGACCTTTATCCCCTCGTTTTCAAGCAGCTGTTGCATGAGATTGGTTCCATCGAAATGATGTTTCCCGGTTAAAACGCCAACCCGATTTACAACACGATGGGCAGGAACGTCCTTGGCCAAAGAATTGTTCATCGCCCAACCTACCATACGGGCACTTCGCGCAGCTCCGAGGTATTTAGCAATTGCACCATAGGAAGTAACCCTACCATACGGAATTAGCTTAGCGACTTCATATACCTTATCAAAAAAATTCTGTTCTTCCATTTATTTGTAGAAAATGCGAAACAAGGTTATTACCAATAAAATCACCATTAAAACACTAAGGATATAGTTGGAATTCTTTGAGAACCGATTTGTTTTGGTCTCCAGCTTATTAAAATAGAAAGTATAGAGATAGAGAACCGAAAAAGTGCCTGTTCCTGCAGCCAGAACAAAAGTGAGGATGTCCGTAATTTCAAACTTGATCCACCCAGCGCTGTTCCACATGGCGTTAAGTCCGCTATAATAGGGAATGGTCAACAGATTCAGTGCAGCCAAAAGCATTCCTTTAAAAAAGCTATTCTTTTTGCTGACCTTGACCGATTTCATACTTCCCTTTTTTTTCTTCTTGGCCGTAACAAAAAAGTAAATCGCAAAAAAAGCAAAAACCCCCAAAGCAATCTTGAGGAGCATATCAATCACCTCAGGATTATTGTAAAGAAATTTAGAGATAAGTACAGAGATATAAGCCTGAACCATAATCATGGAGGAAACCCCCAAACTGAATATGACCCCATTGAGCTTTCCCTTCTCAACACTAGTTTTGGCAGCATTCATATTCAACAATCCCGGAGGAACAGTTGCCATAAAAGCAGCTGAAAATGTGGCAAAAAATAGAATAAGTAAATGTGTCATTGGTTAGGACAGCCTAAACTGTATGTAGGTGATTGGTTTTCCTTCATGAAGGTACTGATTTTCATAAAAAGTTTGGATTTCCAAAACCTCTGGCGGACTTCCCTCATTTCGGTAAACATCATGATTGGAATAGATGATTTCGTGTCCGGAACCCTGCAGAAGTCCCAAGGTATACCCATGCATGAACTCGCTATCGGTCTTTAAATTGATTACGCCTTTTGGTTTCAGAATTTTTCTGTATTTATCAAGAAATAGGGGATTGGTAAGCCTATGCTTGGTTCGTTTGTACTTAATCTGAGGGTCTGGGAATGTAATCCAGATTTCGTCAACCTCCCCTTCACCAAACAGAAGGTCAATAAGCTCTATTTGGGTTCTTAAGAAGGCAACATTTTCAAGTTTGGAATCCAAAGCTGTTTTGGCTCCCCTCCAAAATCGAGCCCCTTTAATGTCAATGCCAATATGGTTTTTATCCGGATTTCTTTCGGCCAAACCTACCGTGTACTCCCCCTTTCCGCAACCTAATTCGAGTACAATAGGATAATCGTTGTTGAAGTATGTTTTCCATTTGCCTTTCCACTCAAAACCATCAACGACCATTTCCCTTGTGGGCTGGATCACATTTGGGAAAGATTCGTTCTCTTTGAACCTCTTGAGTTTGTTCTTACTGCCCATGGCATTGCTTTGATTTGGGTAAATTTAATGTTATGGCAAAACTAAGGAAATACAAAATCAATCTTATTGTTGTTTCTTGCAAGAATGCAAAATTCCAAACGAATATTGGTAGCACCCCTCAATTGGGGTTTAGGGCATGCGACTCGATGCATTCCCATTATCAACGCGCTATTGGCCCACAACCATAAACCTTATATTGCTTCAGACGGAGTAGCACTCGCTTTGTTACAAAAAGAATTTCCTGATTTGCCTTCGTTTGAACTACCTTCTTATAAAATACAGTATGCCGAAAAGGCCCGTAATTTCAAGATTAAAATGATTTGGGACTCTCCCAAGGTGCTAAAGGCCATGGCTGCGGAAAAAAAGGCGGTGAAAAAGTTGGTAAAAGAGCATCAATTGGACGGAATCATCTCAGATAATCGGATGGGGGTGTTTTATAAGAAGGTTCCTTGTGTTTTCATCACCCACCAATTAAATGTCCTTTCGGGCAACACCACTTGGATGAGTTCTAAGGCCCACCAAAAAATTATCAAAAAATTTGATGTCTGCTGGGTGCCCGATATGAAGGGCAAACCAAATCTTACCGGGAAATTGGGCCATTTAAAAAAGGGAAAAATGAAGATTAAGTATCTCGGTCCCTTAAGTCGATTTGAAAAGAGACCCATCGAACCCTTGTATGACTTAATGGTTTTGATCTCGGGCCCTGAGCCGCAAAGAACCTTTTTGGAAAAAAAACTCTTTGAAGAGTTAAAAGCGTTCGAAGGTAAAGTGCTTTTTGTGAAGGGAAAAATTGAAGAAGTCCAGACCCATGAATCCTTGCAAACCGAAAAAGGTTCTCTCGAAGTATTCAATTTTATGCAGTCGAAAGAGCTCGAAAATGCAATCAACCAAAGTGCTTTCGTATTATGTAGATCGGGTTATACAACCGTAATGGACTTGGCTAAGCTCGAAAAAAAGGCCTTTTTCATTCCGACACCAGGACAATACGAACAGGAATATCTGGCAAAGCGCCTGGACAAGCAAGGCCTAGTACCGCATTGCATACAGGATGACTTTACCATTAAGGAATTAAAAAGGGTAGAGCGTTACCAAGGACTAGCCTTCGCAGAATCGGCAGTTGATTTTTCTAAAATGTTCGAGGTTTTTTCCAAAGTAAAGGAAAACTCAGAGCCTACATCTTCCTCGCTCTCCACATAGATTCTTTCATCGTGGGCCTCGATAATATGCTTGACAATGGAGAGTCCTAGTCCAGAACCTCCCTCATTTCGGCTACCACTTTTGTCTACTCGATAGAACCGCTCGAACAGTCGTGGTATGTGTTCTTTGGGAATACCTTCGCCATTGTCGGTGACCCTAACAATGACTTTATTCTTGATTAAGTTCTCTACACTTACTTCGGTTGTACCCTTGGCATGACCGTATTTTATTGAATTAACCAGTAAATTACTGATTACCTGCTGTATTTTTTCACGATCCGCATTGACATGTATAGGCTGATTGTATTCTATATCAAAAGTCAGCGTTATCTCCTTCTCCGTGGCCTTCATTTCCAAAAGGTCAAAGACGTTTCGAATGAGTTCAATGATATCAAAATCTTCACGTTCCAGTTTTAATCCACCAACCTCCAACTTAGTAATAAGGTCGAGGTCGCGAACAATGTAGATAAGTCGTTCTACCCCCTTGTTGGCCCGGGCCAAATACTTATCGCGCACTTTCTTGTCCTTGATAGCACCATCAAGTAAGGTGAGAATGTAGCCTTGAACCGTAAAAAGCGGTGTCTTCAATTCGTGTGATACGTTACCCAAGAATTCTTTTCGGTACTCTTCCCTAATTTTCAAGGTATCAATCTCAACCTTTTTGTCCTCCGCAAACTTTTCGATTTCCTCGGTAAGGGTCTTCATGTCGGTAATCACGGGTTTGGAAGAAAATGTGGAGGACTCCAAAAGAGAGACATCATCGTAAATCTTCTTAATTCGTCTATAGATAAACCGCTCAACCCGCATTTGGAGAACAATAAAGGACACCGCAAAACTGAGCAGCAAGAAAAAAACCAAAAAAAACCAATCCCAGTTGTTTTGAAGTACCATGAAAATAATCAAAGTAACTCCAAGGAAAGAAGCGATAAGTAAGGAAGAACGTAGGGCAAATTTGTAAGATCTTCGTGTCTGTATTGCCATTACAACACAAACTTGTAGCCTACGCCTTTAACGGTCTTAAAGTGATGGTCGCCTATTTTTTCACGTAGTTTACGTATATGGACATCGATGGTTCTTCCTCCTACAACCACCTCATTGCCCCATACTTTGTCCAAAATCACCTCCCGTTTAAAAACTTTACTTGGCTTTGAAGTCAAAAGTGATAAGAGCTCAAACTCTTTACGTGGAAGAACAATCTCCTTTCCGTTGTTAACAATTTTGTACTCTTCCCTATTGATCACAATATTGCCCACTTTGACAATATCCTCAAGCTCTTTTTTATCTTCTTTCAATCTTCTCAAAAGTGCTTTTACCTTACTCACTAACACTTTTGGCTTAATTGGCTTTGTTATGTAGTCATCAGCTCCGGCGTCAAAACCGGCAACTTGCGAATAATCCTCACCTCTTGCCGTAAGAAACGTGATAATCGTATTTTCAAGACCCGGCGTGCTTCTAAGTATCTCGCATGCTTCAATGCCATCCATTTCGGGCATCATAACATCCAAAATAATCAGATGAGGGTTCTTCTTCTTAGCTTTTGAAACTCCTTCCACACCATTTTTGGCAGTAAATACCTCGTACCCCTCAGCAGAAAGGTTATAGCTTACTATTTCAAGAATATCAGGCTCATCATCGACCAAAAGAATCTTAATGTCTTTCGTTTTCATGGGATGGTTGACTTTAGATTATCTGCCCAAATGTAAATATAATACTATAACAGCATAAATGCTTAACATTCATTTAATCTCGTAACATTATTGTAACACTTATGAAATAAACTCTTAACAGGTTGCTAACATCGCATTTACAGCCTGTGGCGTTCTTTGCGGCTAAAGACTATACTTAACTAATGAAATATTTTTTGACCTTTTTGCTACTTACTATCAGTATACAGGTAAGTGCACAATCCACAGGTAGCATCGTGGGAAAACTAACCGACCAAGAGCTTAACAATGAACCTTTAGCCTTTGCCAATGTATTGATAAAAGGAACAACTCAAGGTGCAACTTCGGACTTTGATGGCCTTTATGAAATTGCAGGAGTAGAGCCCGGTACCTACACCGTTGTTTACAGTTTCCTAGGTTACGAAACCGTTGAAATTCCAAATGTTGAAGTAGTAGCGGGCAAAGTTACAAATGTAGATGTTCCCATGAGCGCATCGGGTTTGGCATTGGATGAAGTAGTTATCACTACGGTGGCAAGAAAAGATTCTGAAGTGGCTTTGCTTTTAGATCAAAAGAAGGCTGTAGAAATAAAGGAAAGTATTGGGGCGGAACAACTTTCTAGGCTGGGCGTGTCTGATGCGTCTGCTGCGACAACAAAGATTTCAGGAGTGTCAAAATCTGAGGGGTCAGGTCAAATTTACGTAAGAGGATTAGGTGATCGCTATCTAACGACTACATTAAATGGTTTACCAATCCCGTCGGATAATGTTGATAAAAAAAATATAGATTTAGGATTATTCCCTACCCGATTTATTGAGAATGTTTCCATAAGTAAAACCTTTGCGCCCAATAATTCTGCCGATCAAGCTTCCGGCAACATTAATATTGAATCAAAGAACATTACTTCTCGAAGTGACTTTGGGATTGGTTTTAGCGGAGGAGCCAATAGTAACGTAGCCAATGGGGATGTTTTTGATAATTTCAAAGCAACTGCAGTTAATAGTGATATTAATCTTGGCATTTTTTCAAGACCCTACCAAATTGATAATATGGTACAATCGCTAACGCGTCAGACTTGGAATCCTCAAGCTGTTGATGTACCGTTAAATTATTCTTTCAGTTTTAATGCTGGCGGATTTTTAGATGAAGCGGGCAAGTTTCGATTATTATTTGCTGGTGGGCAATCTGTTGATCATGAGTACCGCGAAGGATTATTTAGGGAATTTGATAGAGGCATAACTAATAGTTTATTGGAGGTAACTGGCGGTGCAAGGGATTTTGTGCCCGATGGGGACAACATATATTGGAGACGTACTGTAAACACTAATGGTATGTTAGTGGCTCAGTATAAGATTAATGATAACAACAGCCTTAAGTTTAATGCTTTTGCTGTCAATAAAGTCTTTGAAGAAACTCGTGAAGCAGGAAGAAGTGGTGAAGCCATAGTTTTTGATGAACTGACACCAAATTCGGTTGCGGGTAATCAGTTTGTAAGGGACCAGAATATAAAAAATACATTCTTATCTATCTTTCAGCTCATAGGAACTCATGGCATTGGTGAAAATAATCAACTTGATTGGGCAATAGGTTACAACCGTTCAGCAGCTGATGAACCTAACCGTATTAGGAACGAATTCAATTTTAGAAATGTAGACGGTGTTCCTGCGAATGAAAGGCCAATAGAGTTTGGTAATACAGGAGGGTTTCAACAGCGAAAAACATCACAAGATATTTTGGATAACGAATATAATGGGCGTATCAAAGATGCGATAACCTTAAAAAAGGATGAAGATGAAAACGATGTGTATAAATTAAGTTTTGGGGGTGATGGTAGATATAAGCAACGCGATTTTAGGTCCATTTTTACAGGTTTTGAAGAGGGAGGTCCCATAGGATCCTTTCTTGTAGATGACATTGATGATTTAGACAATATTTTCACACAACAAAATATTGATGATGGTTTGTTACAGCTTAACGTT
>NZ_JANQIH010000062.1 GCF_028282265.1 Allomuricauda sp. | reverse complement strand
AATAGTTAAGGCCATTTCCTTTGACAACAAAGCATACGTTATTGACGAGAAGTTGGAAGATATTGAAACGGAACTAAATCCAAATCAATTCTTTCGGGTAAACAGACAATATATCGTAAATAGAAAAGCTATTGAAAACCTGCAGTTATACTATAATGGTAAATTGATTTTGAATGTTCAACCAAAATCTCCAGAACAAATTGTAGTAAGCAAAACGAAGGCCCCCCAGTTAAAAAAATGGATAAACTAAACCTCTAAAATAATGGAAAGACTAACCATTTTCCTATTCCTTAACCTATTCATATTTACCGCTCATTCCCAAAGCATAGCGGAGCTCTACAAAGAAGTCAATCCTTCGGTAGTGACCATTCTAACGGAATCCAAAGTCTTGAAAAAGGACTATCAAACCGCAACAGATGAAGGCATAGGTTCCGGGGTTTTAATTTCCGAAGAAGGAGAAATTCTCACGGCCGCACACGTGGTAAACGATGCCGAAAAAATAACGGTACGTTTCTTAAATGGAGAGGAAATACTCGCTAAAGTCATCCGTTCGGCACCTATGGCAGACTTGGCGCTGATCAAACTCTCCTGGATGCCCAAAGAATATACTATTGCCAAGCTTGGGGATTCTGACAAGGCTTCCGTGGGCGAGCAAGTTATTATTGTAGGTGCACCTTATGGTTTGGAGCATTCCTTATCGGTAGGGCACATTAGCGGAAGAAAAGAGCAGAAGACAAAAACCTCGGGATTTACCTTGAACGAGTTTTTTCAGACCGATGCTTCCATTAACCAAGGAAATTCTGGAGGCCCCATGTTTAACCTAAAAGGCGAGGTAATTGGTATATCAAGTTATATTATTACCGAATCTGGGGGGTTTCAAGGTTTGGGATTCGCGGCTACCTCCAACTTGGCAAAAAAAGTAGTGGTGGATGGCAATAGGCGTTGGACAGGTATTAATGGGTATTTTCTAGATGAAAAAACGGCTTGGATGCTCAACGTGCCGATTAATGGAGGATTGCTTGTGGAATCTGTCGTGCGCTTTTCACCGGCCTATTATGCCGGATTAAAAGGAGGCTTTGAAAATGTAATGGTCGATAGACAAGATATTGTTTTGGGTGGGGATATTATTCTATCAGTCAATGAATTTCCACTTACCAGAAAAGGCTTTGAGCAACTTAACCAAATAGCATCAAAATCTGCCGATGGCGCCTTAGCAGGTTTTTCAGATCAGAAATCTTTTAAGCTAACAGTACTTCGAGGAGGTAAAATTGAAGAACTGACGCTAGAGTTCAAGGAATAGGTTTTCCAGTACAAAATTCAACAACATCGCTTACTTCTCTACATAGTTAGACCTAATTATTTGGCAAAAACACTTTCTTCTGACAGACCGTATCCTTCGGAGAGTTAATGTAGGAACTAGAAAGGTGCACCTATAATAAGCGGACCGTAGTGTCGTTACGCATTTTGAATTGACCGCTTAGATTTTTAGGGCTTCCATTTGGAAGCTTTTTTTGTTGAAAAGGGATAAAAGTGCATTTCACTTTGCCATTTGGTCGCTTCACTTTCTTTTTTGGATTTCGCCTTGGAACCTACGCTACTTTTGAATCAATAAAAAAACATGTTGAGTTGGTTTTTGATTAGTTGCAAGTAAGAGAGGCTTGATTTTTCAAGTCTCTCTTTTAAAACCAAAAACGTATAAACCTATTATGGAAATCATTCAGTTTTATTTTGCGGCAATTATTGTAGTTGCTTTGATTGCCGAAATCATCTGGTCGAACAGAAAAAAGAAGTCCGTGTTTAACCTGAAGGAAAGTCTGGGTAATTTAGGAATATTCGTAGGCAACAACTTAATGAAACCTCTTTCATTAGGATGGAAATACTTAATATTGGGCTGGTTGGAGTCCTATCAGTTTTTTACAATTCCTATGAACATTTTCACAATAATTCTTACGTTTTTCTTAGCCGAATTTGGGTTTTATTGGTACCATCGCTTAAGCCATGAAATCCCTTTACTATGGACACTTCATCATACCCATCACTCAGGCATGCGAATGAATTTAACGACTGCGGTTCGTTTAAACTGGTTGGGAGCTTTTGTAAGTCCTTTGATTTACATTCCTTTTGTATTACTAGGTTTTTCGGCGGAAGTATTGATTCTAAGCTTGGCTGTTGGGCTATTTTTCCAATACTTTTTACACACCGAAGCTGTGGGCAAACTTGGAATTTTTGAAGGAAAGTTTTTGAATACTCCCTCTGCACATCGCGTACATCATGGCTCAAACGAGAAGTACATTGATAAAAACTATGGTGGAATGCTCATCATATTCGACCGATGGTTCGGCACCTATCAACCGGAAACGGAAAAGGTAAAATATGGCGTGACCACAGGTTTTTACAGCAATAATCCATTCAAATTAAATTTCTTACCAATCATTCAATTTGTAAAAGGGAATTGGAAACGGGAAAAACAACGAATTGAAGAACAGGAATCACAACGATTACCTTAAACAGAAAAAGCGCTGAAAGCACAACAAAATAAGACCTTATTGGTTGGTAACATCCATACGTGAAAATGTATAAGTTCTTAGCATGCATTATCCGCTGAAATTCCAGAAATGATAAAGTCTAACGAATTTGGGAGGAGTCAGCGAAAGCCTTTTTTCTAAAGTTCCCGAATCTTCATATTACGGAACCATGCATCAAAATACCAGTTTTGGAGGGCAATTTTACCTCGGGTGGCTTCTCCAAAACCAGCCACATCCTTAAAACTGGAGGCTGCTATTTTTTTCTTCCAGTCTTGTGATGTCAAATCCTCTTTAGCAGTCAACTTCCCATTGAGGTAGAACTCAATTTCACCATCTTGTTGAACAATTTTGGTAGTATTCCACTGTCCGGTAGCTTTAGCTTCCACAGGATTCAGCTGTGGGGAAAGTCCCCAAACACAACCTGGTCGTTTCAATGGGGTTTTGGTGTCCATATGGGTAGGTTCCAACAATTGGTATTCAGGTCCGGTTTGGTAGGTGGCACTATAGCTAGGGGATTCCTGTACATTGATAAAAACACCACCATTTCCCCTAATGGCCATTTGCCAATCAAAAACCAGCTCATAATTTTCATACTCCTTATCCGTGACCAAATCGCCGAAAACCTTGGTTTCATCAGTTGCATTGCAGAAGAGGGTCCCATCCTGGACTTCCCATGCAGAAAATCGGGTGGAATCTGGCTTATTGTAAAGGTGCCAACCATTTAAGGTTTCACCATCAAATAGTAATTCCCATCCCTGTTCTTTTTCAATATCCAATAACGTATTGTGTTCTTGGTTTTCCTCGACCCATTTTTTGGTGCGCCAGGTTTGGTTTGTGGGTCTCTTATCGTTTCTGCAAGAAACCGAAAGGAGGAGAAACATGAACGTACCAAAAAGAATAATCCTTACCATTTTTTCATTTTCAACTATGATAGCTACAATGTTACTTCAAATTCCAATACATGCAATGGGCAATTTAATTTCAATTCGGTGTAAACAACTTCCAAAATCCACTTTTTTTTAAATTGTCAATTGAGTTCAACCTACTATCCCTATATTTAAAAGCTTGAACCCTGCGTGGTAAGAGCTAGAATGCTGACTATCTTTCAAAAGAATCGAAAATGAAATTTTTACCCTTTGTTCTTGCCTTGGCAACCCTGGGAGGTCTGGTACATGCACAAGATCGATTGACTGGGGAGACCTTTACCACACGTTCTGAAGTTTTGGCGCAAAACGGAATGGCGGCAACAAGCCAACCTTTGGCCACCCAAGTAGCCTTGGATATTTTAAAAAAAGGAGGAAGCGCCATTGATGCCGCTATTGCGGCCAATGCTGTGCTCGGACTCGTGGAACCGGCCAGTTGCGGCATTGGGGGCGACGTCTTTGCCATCGTGTGGTCAGCCAAAGAAAAAAAGCTATATGGTTTAAATGGCAGTGGGAGGTCTCCCAAATCCTTATCCATTGATTATTTCATCGATAAAGGAATGAAATACGTTCCCTTCTATGGCCCATTGCCTGTATCAGTACCTGGCTGTGTGGATGGCTGGTATATGCTACATGAAAAGTTTGGTCGTATTCCGATGGAGGACATTTTGCAGCCTGCCATAGATTATGGCAGAAATGGATTTCCGGTATCTGAGGTGATTGCCTTTGAAATGGCATCAAATTACAAGGGTTTACAGGATCAACCGGGTTTTGCCCAGACTTATATGCCCACAGGAAGACCTCCTGTAAAAGGAGAAGTGTTTGTAAATCAAGATTTGTCCAATACATATGAACGCATTGCACAAGAGGGTCGCGATGCCTTTTATAAAGGCGCCATAGCCAAGACCATCGATAGCTACATGAAAAAACATGGTGGGTTTTTAACGTATGATGATTTGGCCAACCATACCTCCAATTGGGTAGAGCCAGTTTCGGTGAACTATAGGGGGTATGACGTTTGGGAACTTCCGCCCAATGGGCAGGGCACAGCAGCTCTGCAGATGTTGAACATTCTTGAAGGATTCGACATTGCTGCTATGGGTTTTGGTAGTGCCGAATACTTACATGTGCTTACGGAGGCCAAAAAGTTGGCCTATGAAGATCGCGCAAAATTTTATGCCGACCCCGAATTCAATAAGATCCCGTTAGAAAAGCTATTATCCAATGACTATGCCAATCAAAGGAGGAATCTTATCGAGGCTGATAAATCTGCTGATACCTATCCCGCTGGCGATATGGAGATAGAAACCGGCAATACCACCTACTTGACCGTTGCCGATAAAGAGGGTAATATGGTTTCATTCATACAAAGCATTTATTCCGAATTTGCATCAGGAATGGTACCGGATGGATTGGGCTTTGTGCTTCAAAACCGTGGACAGATGTTCAATGTTCAAGATAAAAACCACGCCAATGCATTGGAACCTGGAAAGCAACCCTTTCATACTATCATTCCAGCGTTTATTACCAAAGATGGTCAACCTTGGGTCAGTTTTGGTCTTATGGGCGGAGCTGTGCAGCCTCAGGGTCATGCGCAGATTGTGGTGAACATTGTTGATTTTGGAATGAACTTGCAAGAAGCAGGAGACGCTCCAAGAATGCGACATCGGGGTAGTTCCCAACCCACAGGATCTAAAATGACCAACGGAGGCACCTTATTTCTTGAAAGCGGTTTTGAACCTGAAACCCTAAGGGAGTTGCGAAAAAAAGGTCATCGTATCGGTTTCGGCGTAGGGATGTTCGGTGGGTACCAGGCCATCGGTGTCGATATAGAGAATAAAGTGTACTCAGGTGCCTCGGAATCGAGGAAAGATGGTCAAGCCGCAGGATATTAAAACTCACTTTTCAATAGAACACAACATTAAATGTTCAAAAGTTACAATACAATCAAATCACATGACTAAAACGAATCTTCCTCTAAACCTAAAATTACTTTTCGTATCATTTCTTGCCTTTAGTGCAACCTCGTTTTCCCAAGATTTTGAAGCTCTTCAGTACCGCACCGTTGGTCCTGCCCGAGGTGGTCGCGTTACAGCGGTAACGGGAGTGGCGATGCAACCGGGCACCTTTTATTTGGGAGCATCCGGTGGAGGGGTATGGAAATCCGAGGATTATGGTACCACTTGGAATAATGTTTCGGATGGTTTTTTCGATACGCCATCTATAGGGGCGATACAGGTAGCAGAAAACGACCCGAACATTGTGTACGTTGGTACAGGTTCTGACGGATTGCGAAGTAACGTCATCAGTGGAAAGGGAATATACAAATCGATTGATGCCGGTAAAACATGGGAACATATCGGGCTTAAAAACGTAGGTCAAATTGGAGCCGTGGAAATTGATCCTACCAACAGCAATGTGGTTTGGGTAGCGGCCATAGGCAATGCTTTCAAAAGCAATCCGGAACGCGGTGTATACAAAACCACGGATGGTGGCGAAAACTGGGAAAAGGTGCTGTTTGTTTCCGATAAGGTGGGCTTCTCGGATATCGAGTTGCTACCTGGAAACCCCAATGTTGTTTATGCTGCAGCATGGAAGGCCGAACGTAAGCCTTGGACCATTATATCAGGAGGAACAAAAGCGGAAGGAGGCATCTACAAATCCGTAAATGGGGGCAAGGATTGGACCGAGCTTGAAAATGGATTACCAAAGGACACTATCGGGAAGATAGATTTGGCAGTTTCCCGCGTTAATTCCAGTATTCTTTATGCCATTATCGAAGCACCAAAGGCAGAACAAGGGCTTTATAAATCGGTGGATCAAGGGAAATCGTTTGAACATGTTTCCGATGACAAACGTTTGGTGAACCGGCCCTTTTATTACACTAATGTGGAGTTGGACCCGACCAATCCCGATATTGTATATTCCAACGCCAATCCCCTTATAAAATCAGAAGATGGCGGAAAATCTTGGAAAGAAATGAGCGTTCCCCATGGTGACAATCATGATATTTGGTTAAATCCAAATAACCCTGACCTGTTGATTCAAGCCAATGATGGTGGTGCCAATGTAAGTTTTAATGGAGGCAAAACTTGGTCAACTCAGTTCAACCAACCTACGGCCGAACTCTACCAAGTCGAAGTGGATGACCAATACCCATATTGGTTGTACGCCGGTCAGCAAGACAATTATTCCACAATTGCGGTACCAAGTTTTCCGCCCAGTGCCGTACAAAGTGCAGGTTCGGCTTGGGTTATCAATACTGGTGGTTGTGAAACAGGTCCCGCCGTGCCAAAACCAGGCAATTCTAATATTGTGTATGCCAATTGCAAAGGACGCTTTGGGGTCTTCAACAAATTAACCGGGGTTGAAAAAAGCTATTATGTAGGTGCAACCAACATTTATGGGCACAATCCGAAGGATTTGAAATACCGTTTTCAAAGAGTAGCCCCAGTACATGTTTCGCCACATAATCCTGATGTGGTGTATCATGGATCACAATTTTTGCACAAAACGGATTCTGATGGGTATTCCTGGGAAACCATTTCTCCTGATTTAACCGCTTTTGAAGCGGATAAACAGGTCATTTCAGGAAGTCCTATAACGCGTGATATCACGGGAGAAGAGTATTACAGTACCTTGTACTCCATTAGGGAGTCCAGTTTGCAGGAAGGCCTGATTTGGACGGGTTCCAATGACGGGGTTGTTTCCGTAACCAAAGATGGGGGCAAAACATGGCAAAATGTGACTCCGAAGAAACTGCCGAAAGGGGGAAGGGTAGAATCCATCGCACCATCCCAGCACGATGTAGCTACTGCCTATATTGCTGTTGATAGGCATCTGTTGGGAGATGCACGACCTTATTTCTATAAAACCGATGATTATGGCGCAAGTTGGAAATTATTGAGTACGGAATCCAACGGAATTCCAAATGATCATACTTCAAGGGTTCTGCGTGAAGACCCTGTAAAACCAGGTTTGTTGTACGCCGGTACGGAGTATGGTATGTATGTATCATTTAACGACGGTGTTACCTGGAAATCGTTTCAACAAAACCTTCCGGTGACCCCAATTACCGATATAAAAATCTTCAGAGGTGATTTGGTATTAAGTACTATGGGTCGTGGCTTTTGGATTTTGGACAATATTACCAGTTTGCGTGATGCAGCCATGCCCAACCTTGGAGGATCTCCTCATCTTTTTAAACCGGATGCCACTATTCGCTATCGCTATCCAAAAGTGCGGGCCAATAACAGCTTTCCCGAGTATCCAAGAACGGCGGTTTATATCGATTACTATTTACCTGAGGCAACCGAAGGTTTGAAACTGGAGATCTTAAATGCCAAAAAAGAACCGCTTGTTACGATTTTAAGTGACAGCACACTTTTGAAATCTTCAGTAAGTGAGGAGGAGGACATGAACTTAAGTACCACCTTTCGCTATGTTAATGAAAAACTGGAAACCAAGAAAGGCTT
>NZ_JANQIH010000059.1 GCF_028282265.1 Allomuricauda sp. | reverse complement strand
AAACTGATTTGCCATGGGTTATTCTCGTCTTGCGCTTGGATGTTGTTGATACCTATAAACACTAGGGCAACAACCAATAATTTGCTAAGATGTTTCATGCTCAAAATTTTAAGTTTAAGTGTTTATCAGCTGCAAATGTAAGTTGTTAAAAACTATTAACAAAATCAAATTTTCTTTTTTTTTAACGCATTACACGGATGAAATTAAGCAGTTAAACGATTTTTAACTGCTTGCCCACCTTAGTGAATGCAGCAATGGCTTTATCCAAATGTTTTTTTTCATGCGCAGCAGACAACTGCACGCGTATTCTGGCTTTTCCCTTGGGTACAACCGGGAAAAAGAAACCTATTACGTAAATGCCTTCTTCCAATAACATATCGGCCATTTTTTGGGAAAGTTTTGCATCGTACAACATAACAGGTACAATTGCGGAGTCCCCATCGATAATATCGAAACCAGCTTCCTTGAGTCCCTTTTTAAAGTACAAGGCATTTTCCTGGAGCTTGTCCCGAAGGGTAGTATCTTTTCCCAAAAGTTGGAAAACCTTAATGGAAGCCCCTACAATATTTGGCGCCAAAGAATTGGAAAACAAATAAGGCCGTGATCGCTGGCGAAGCATTTCTATGATTTCCTTTTTGCCAGTGGTATAGCCGCCCATAGCGCCACCCAAAGCTTTCCCCAAAGTTCCGGTAATGATGTCAATGCGATTCATTACACCTTTTTCCTCAAGAGTCCCTCTGCCCGTTTCTCCAATAAACCCGGTGGCGTGACACTCATCAATCATTACCAGGGCTTCATATTTATCGGCCAAATCGCAAATCTTGTCCAAAGGGGCCAAAAGGCCATCCATTGAAAAAACACCATCAGTCACAATAATTTTAAATCGTGCACCGTCCTCAACACTCTGTTTTAGTTGGGCCTCCAAATCGGCCATATCATTGTTGGCGTACCTATATCGCTTCGCTTTGCAAAGTCTTACACCGTCAATAATTGAAGCATGGTTCAGTGAGTCTGATATTATGGCATCCTCAGCAGTAAGGAGCGGCTCGAACACTCCGCCGTTGGCATCAAAGGCGGCGGCATACAGTATGGTGTCCTCGGTACCATAGAAATTTGCGATTTCTTTTTCCAGTTCCTTGTGGATGTCTTGGGTCCCACAAATAAATCGAACAGAGGACATGCCAAATCCGTGGGTGTCCAGGGTATCCTTGGCGGCCTGTATTACTTCTGGATGTGATGAAAGCCCAAGGTAATTGTTCGCGCAGAAGTTGATGACTTCCTCTCCTGTTGAGATTTTGATTTCTGCACCTTGAGGGGATGTGATTACCCTCTCGGTTTTAAACAAACCTGACTCTTTGATGTTCTCAAGTTCTTCTGAAAGATGATTTTTAAATGCTCCGTACATAATAATTTAAGTAAATAAGAAAAGAGGATTGACTTCTTCTTCAATGTATACAATAATAGAGTTCTTAATTGAGAATCCCATACTTTTTATTTCATCACTATAACTTTCCATCTGGGATTGATACCTAGCATCGGGCTTTCCGGTTTTGTAGTCAATAATTGTTGCGGTTCCATCCGCAATGGCAACACGGTCGGGACGTAATACCTTACCATCCTTGGTCAAAAGTTCTCTTTCGTTATATATGGTATATAAAGGTGAAAAATATTCTTCCAAAAGTGGATGAGAAATCGTTTTGAGCACTATTTCTTTGGTTTTACCCAAGATTTCCTTGGGAAGATCACCCCTTGACTCGATTTCGAGCAAAACCTTTGACGCATCACCCGAATAGCGGATTTTTCCCAGCACAGAATGTACCACATTACCAATTTCAATGGCTTTTTCAGCCTCTGTGCCCCATAATTGACCTGATTTTGTCGAAATCGTTTGACCCATTTTTTCCGTTGATCTTATAATATAGGGTATATGCATGCTTTTCAACTCTTCGGTGCCGGAAAGAGCATTTTCCTTTATAGACCCGAATACATATTGGTTTTTTTCGGGGTCCCAGATTCCTTTGTGTTGAAGGTAATAAGCAAAAAGTTCGGAATAGGTGGTCAGCATATGGGGGTCTAGGTTGGGTTTTGAGGTTTCGGTAACCACAAAAAGTCCTGTTTTGGCCCGTGTTAATGCCACGTAGAGTAGGTTGAGGGCATCCATCTGGGTTTTTTCTTCTTCCTCGACGAAAACACTTGCTGAATTTTCATTGTAATGTTCCATTTCTTGGGAAAAGTTCATGAGAAACTCATCCATTCCCCAGCTTTTTTCATCTTTAGCTGAAACTACCCATGCTTTCTTGCTTCTCCTATTGGTAATGGGAGAGTTGGCAAAAGGAAAAATCACAAAAGGAAATTCGAGGCCCTTGGCTTTATGGATGGTCATAACTTTAACGGCGTTCACTTCTTCTGGAGCAGATAATGACAGTTTTTCTTTCTTTTCATTCCAAAAGTCCAAGAAAGACAATATATCTAGACCTACCTTTTTTTCAACCTCCATCACCACATCCGTGAAAAAAGTGAGATAAGCCTCTGAACCTTCTGCCAAATCGAAACTGATTATGGTTGCTTCAACGATTTCAGAAACTGTTTTTTTCTGATAAAGCTTAGTTGAGAAGTTGTAGTTTTTCAAGAAGAAATCTGATAAATCTTCAATGTGCGAATTCACAAAATCATGAAGCTTGTCCTTATCTAAGGCTAGAAAGTGCAATATTTCAAATTTTGCCGGTCTATCGCTAGGGTTGCCCAAAAACGTTAAAAGGGCAACTAAAAATTGAATACTTGGATGATTCCCCAATAACAAAGAATCTGGCGAAATGACCGGAATGTTATTTTCGGAAAGATAGTTGGCCAATAGGGAGCCTTTTTTGTTTTCGCGCACTAAAACGGAAATGTCGGAAAAGGTATATTTTTTTGATAGTATTTCGTTGATTGCATTGAGAACTGCATCGCAATGTTCATCATCCTTTATTGCTCGGTCGTTCGAAACTACAGTCAAGTTGATGTATCCACCAATCTTGGAGTTATGTTTTTGATTATTGTCCTTAAGGTACAACTGTTTGTATTCCCCATTATGCAGCAGGGGAGCAACCAAAGAAAAAAACGCGTTGTTGAATGAAACAATTTCAGAAGCACTTCTCCAGTTGGTATCCAAAAGCTCAATGTCTGGCTTAATGGTAAAAGGATTGGTACTTCCATTTAATAGGTTCAAAAACTGTTCGGCCTTTCCTCCACGCCAACGGTAAATGGCCTGTTTTACATCACCTACCAAGAACAATGAACCCGATTGAGACTGTTCGTTTTCCCCTTCCAAAGCGTTTGAAATAAGGGGAATCAGGTTTTCCCATTGCACCTGTGAAGTGTCTTGAAACTCATCAATAAAGTAGTTGCGGTATTTTTCACCAAGCCTTTCGTAAATAAAAGGAACAGGTTGTCCCTTGATTTCTTTTGAAATTATTTGATTAAGGTCTGAAATCGGGATTAAATCTTCTTCTGCTTCAATATGTTTTATTTCCTTAGAGATTTCGTTGAGCAAAGTCATGGGTACGATATTCCCATAAATATTGGAAAGATAGGCCCTGCGGTATAGTAATTTCCTTATCTGTATGAATTCGTTCAGCAGATATTCCGAAAGTGAAAGGGTGTCCCGTGAATCATTTGCTTTCAAAAATTTGTTTTCCGAAAGTTGTTCCTCCAGCGTATTACCATACAGTCTTTTTAAAGAGTGATCGCCAGCAATTATTTTTTTAAAATGGTTCGGCAGGGTTTGTCTAGGGAAGTCTTCAAAGGAAAAGCCCTCGGAAACGATTTTTTTGAGCACTTCTTCACCTCTATTAACTGCAAGTTCATCGCACTTTTTGATTTCTTTTTGTAACTCGGTTTTTAGGGTATTGAAACTTGAGATGGACTTCTTTTTTAGTTTTTCAAGATGGACCGCATGGTTTTCTTGAAAAAGAACCTTGCCCATATCAATTAAATCGTAGGCAATGTTCCAGCTTTTGTTGTCATCAATTTTTTCCAAGGAGAAGGCAAGCAACGTCTGGGTCAATTCTTTATCACTTCCAGCTCGGTCAAGAAGTCGGTCTACAGCTTTTTCCAAAAGTGAATCCGTATCGAGCTCAACCTCAAAGTTTTGGGAAAGCTGAAGGTCTCGTGCAAAGGTTTTTAAAATCCGATGGTTGAATTTATCAATTGTTGATACATCGAAAAAGGAATAATTATGTAAAATGTGTTTTAATAAAACCCGGCTCTTTCGGTGCAATTCTTCAGGTGAAGAACCTGTTTCTAGACATAAATCCTGAAACAGGGAATCATCGCTATCCAAGATTTCTGTCTTGGAGAAATTGTAAAGGCTTTCCAAAATTCGGGATTTCATTTCCCCAACAGCCTTGTTGGTAAAGGTAAGGGCCAATATTTGCCTGAACTTGCTGAGGGAATTGTCTTCAAAAAGCAGCTTCAAATAGTTTTTGGTCAACGTGTAGGTCTTTCCCGAACCCGCGGATGCACTATATATGGTGAAGATGGAATCCTTCAAAAGGTTTTTTTTGCAAAATACATATTATACCTCTATGAACTTAACCTCCACTTACCAATAAATAGATTGTAAAGCCTTATTTTTACAGTAACGATATTAATAACTTAAAAACAAAATAATTATGGCATTCGAACTACCGAATTTACCTTATGCATACGATGCGTTGGAACCAAATATCGACGCCCGTACCATGGAAATTCATCATACAAAACACCATAACGGATATACCACAAAACTCAACGGCGCCATAGCTGGAACTGATTTGGAAGGCAAAAGCATCGAAGAAATCCTATCTGGACTTGACATGAACAACATGGCCGTTCGAAACAATGGCGGGGGATACTATAACCACTCCCTATTCTGGGAAATTATGTCTGCCGATGGGGGTGGCGAGCCTAGCGGCGAGCTAGCTGATGCCATCAATGAAGCGTTTGGCTCTTTTGATGGATTTAAAGAACAATTCAGTGCTGCTGCTGCTACCCGGTTTGGTTCTGGTTGGGCATGGCTTTGTGTCCACAAGGGAGGTAAGCTTGAGGTATGTTCCACTCCAAACCAAGATTGCCCCTTAATGCCTGGTGTAGCTTGTGAAGGTTACCCGATATTGGGGCTGGATGTTTGGGAGCATGCTTATTATCTGAACTATCAGAATAGAAGACCCGATTACATTTCGTCATTTTTCAATGTAATCAATTGGGATAAAGTTTCGGAAAACTACGCAGCCAACAAGTAGAAGAAATCCAATTTGGAATTTTATGGCCCGGGCATACTGCCCGGGCTTTTTTTGTGTGATATTGGAAAATAGAAAAGGGCGGGGAAGCCCCCACCCTTTTCGTCCCAAATCTTACCATAAACTTAACCTACTTATGCTATGGCAAAACTAAATTACTGGTATTGTGAGAAATAACAAAGGTTTTTGAAGAAATTTTTGATTCGCGAATCAAAAAACGAAGGGTAAAAAAAGATAAATCGTTGGCGTTCAAACAAAAAGAAGGCGGAGTTTTCTCCGCCTTCTTACCCCAAATCTTACCATGAACTTAACCTACTTATGCTATGGTTCTCCAAATGTAATATAGAGCCCTGGGCACCAAAAAGCTTTTAGATGAAACCCCAGTAATTTGGTTGAATTGCCAAACCTTCGGTTTGTGGGTACGGTTAATGAAGAAAAGGATTACGTGAAGAGGTAGAAGAGGACATAAAATAAAAAAGGTGGAAAGAATTCCACCTTTTTTGCCCCAAATCTTACCATGAACTTAACCTACTTATGCTATGGCAATACTAAAGTAGGTGGGACTTTTACCTATCAACCAAAAACACGACAAGATGCATGTTTCATCGACGAAATGCATGGATTAACTTAACGTTAAATAGGACCACTAATAAGCCCTTTGGTTCTTTCCTTCGTAAAAATTGATGAATGCTCGATTTACAACTCGATTACCTCCAGGAGTGGGATAATCACCGGTAAAATACCAGTCCCCCAAATTTTTGGGACAAGCCGTGTGAAGATTATCTATAGTCTGATAAATAATCTCTACTTCGGCGTTTATTCCCTTCGGACTTAATATTTGAGCAATCTTTTTTGAAATTTCCTCAGCGCTAAAGGGGGCATAAAGTTCTTTAACAAAATTGACTACCTCAGAATCTTTGTGATTGACTTGGTGCAGGCATTTCTCATAAATCTCTTTTATCTGGCACTCTGTTCCTTGGTCCTTGTGAAGCTCAAGCGCGGCTCTAAACGCAACAAAGTCCTCAAGTTTGGCCATATCAATGCCATAACAATCAGGATAGCGTATTTGGGGTGCCGAGGAAACAACCACGATTTTTTTAGGAGATAGCCTGTCCAGTATTTTCAAAATACTTTTTTTAAGTGTTGTCCCCCTTACTATACTATCATCGATAATAACAAGGTTGTCATTTTTCTTGACCGACCCGTAGGATATATCGTAAACATGGGTGACCAAATCATCACGGCTGCTATCTTGGGTAATAAAAGTTCTGAGCTTGGCATCTTTAATGGCCACTTTTTCAATACGTGGGCGAACTTCTAAAATTTGATGCAGCTTTTCCGGTGTCATACCATCGCCCAACTCTATAATTTGTTCCTCTTTCTTTTTGTTAAGATAGTTTTGGGCCTCTTTCACCATTCCCAAGAAAGAGGTTTCAGCAGTATTTGGAATGTATGAGAATACAGTATTGGCCAAGTCACCGTTAATGGCCTTCAAAATTTGGGGGAAGACCAACCTTCCCAACATCTTTCTTTCCTGATAAATCTCTTGATCGCTACCTCTTGAGAAATAAATCCGCTCAAACGAACAAGCCTTCCTTTCTAAAGGTTCAAGAATTTGTTCAAGATGGACCTTGCCATTCTTTTTTATAATGATGGCGTTACCAGGGTCAAGTTCTTTTACATTATCATACCCAACATTGAAAACAGTTTGTATGGCAGGGCGTTCGGAAGCTACCACTACTACTTCATCATCCTTGTAATAATAGGTTGGACGGATACCGGCGGGGTCCCTAAAAACGAAGGCATCACCATGCCCTAACAATCCAGCCATAGCGTATCCCCCATCCCAGTTTTTGGAGGATTTCCGCAAAATTTTAGCAACATTCAAACGCTTGGCAATCAAGGGAGAGGCTTCTCTTTTGTTATACCCCTCTTTTTTGATGTCTTTGTAGATTTTCGCTACCGCATCATCCAAAAAATGACCAATCTTTTCCATTACCGTAATGGTGTCGGCCATTTCCTTGGGATGCTGTCCCAATTCAACAAGATTGCCAAAGAGCTCATCAACATTGGTCATATTGAAATTACCAGCAACTATAAGATTACGGTGCATCCAGTTGTTCTGCCTTAGAAAAGGATGCACATTTTCTATACTGTTTTTTCCGAAGGTTCCATATCGAACGTGACCTAAAAGAAGTTCTCCAATGTATGGAATGTGCTTTTTTTGAAGTTGTACGTCATTCTCAATTTCAGGAAAATCACTGAATGCCCTATTGATTCGGTTGTTGATTTGGTCAAAAATGTCCTGTATGGGCTGTTGTTGAATGGATCGCACCCTGCTCATGTATCGTTCGCCAGGGGACATGTCAAGTTTGATACTGGCAAATCCGGCACCGTCTTGGCCTCGATTGTGCTGCTTTTCCATCATTAGGTACATTTTGTTCACTCCGTAAAAGGCTGTACCGTACTTTTCCTTGTAGTATTCCAGTGGTTTAAGCAAACGGATCAATGATATTCCGCATTCGTGCTTAATCGCATCACTCATAATAAAACCAAAAATAAAAATGCCCTGAAAAATTCAGGGCAGCGCTTATGTTAATTCAATATTGAATTGTACTAAATCTTTAAACTGTATCAAGCGATGGTTGACCTCGCTCTTTTCGAGGTTCAACATTCTTTCTGTCCCAAACTTTTCCACACAAAAGGAGGCCAGGTTCGACCCTTGTATTATTCCGTTCTTCAAACTTTCAAAAGAAACATTCCTTGCTTCGGTCAAATATCCTGCAAGGCCTCCTGCAAAGGTATCTCCGGCACCGGTAGGGTCAAAGACTTCTTCCAAAGGAAGAGCAGGCGCAAAGAAGATATGCTCTTTGTGAAAGAGCAAAGCTCCGTGTTCCCCTTTTTTGATGACCACATATTTAGGGCCCATCTCCTGAATTTTGGCGGCTGCTTTAACCAAAGAATACTCTTCGGTCAACTGTCTGGCCTCTTCATCATTTATGGTAATCACATCAATGCGTTCAATCACCTTCATCAATTCATCCCAAGTGTTGTTCATCCAAAAGTTCATGGTATCCAAAATGGTGAGCTTTGGTCGTTTATCCATTTGGTCCATTACACTTAATTGTATATTGGGGTGTAGGTTGCCCAGCATTACCACATCGGCATCCTTGAAATGATTTGGCACTATGGGATTGAATTCTCCGAGGGTATTCAGTTCGGTAATCAAAGTGTCCCTTGAATTAAGGTCGTTATGATATCTGCCTTTCCAATAGAAAGTCTTACCTCCTTTTACAATATCTACACCGGAAATATCAATATCCCGTTCTGCCAATAGATCGAGATATTCCTTGGGTAAATCTTCTCCAACCACCGATACAATTCCTGATTCTATTCTAAACTGGCTTGCCGCAAGACCAATAAAAGTTGCTGCACCACCCAGAATCTTTCCTGTTTTGCCAAAAGGTGTTTCAATTTCGTCAAAAGCGATACTGCCTACAATCAGTAACTTACCCATTTTTAAAAATTTGGTGCAAATATACGCTTACATATTCCATTTAGCACCATGCGTTTTGTATTTCAAAAAAAGCGCTGTTAGTAAACATGTATTCTGTCATTTTCTCCCGAAGTCAGCCGGGATTTCGCCCCATGCCTTCGTTTCCCATTTAACCAAAACTGTCTCATGGATATTTTCATGTAGCCATTCTTCAGCTCTGTGGATCAAATGAAAAAGCTCTTCATTCTTTTTGGTTTGCACCAATTTAGTGCCGCACTTTTTCTTTTTGACCCAGCCAAGGGCAATTTTTGAATCGGAATATAGGATACGACTGCTCCCTTGTTTTTTTAAAAATGCCAAACCGTGTACAATGGCCAAAAATTCCCCAACGTTGCTAGTTCCTTGGTCAAAGGGCCCTTGTTTGAAAAGCACCTTCTTTGTTTTGGTATCCACGCCCCGATATTCCATTTTACCGGGGTTGCCACTTGAGGCAGCATCAACGGATATTGAATTATGATTGGGGCTCCCTATTTTTTTAAGTTCTTCTTTGGAAAGCGTGGGTTTTTTCGATTTGCCCTTGTAGTCTTCATATTTTCCCCGAAAAGCCTTTTTTGCTTCAGAGAATTCGGTAAAAGCTTTGTACTGGGCTCCATTGAAGCCATTTATTTGTGCCTTGCAATCTGCCCATGACTCGTAAATTCCTGGTTTTTTTCCTTTCCAGACCACATAAAACTTTTTACTGGTTGCCATGTTGTTCTTTTAAGACGTGTTCGATTACTTTGGGGTAGTGTTCATATTCCAATAGATGAACTTTCTGTGCAATGGATTCAATATCATCATTAGGCTCAAGGGCAGTCTTGGATTGATGTATTATGGCGCCTTCATCATAATTCTCGTTCACAAAATGAATGGTTATACCTGTTTCAGATTCCCCATTTTCTTTCACTGCCTTGTGAACATGGTCACCATACATACCTTTTCCCCCATACTTCGGTAGAAGAGCTGGGTGGATGTTGATAATTTTTTTAGGGAAAGACCGAATAAAGAATTCGGGTATTTTCCAGAGAAAGCCGGCTAAAACGATCAAGTCCGGTTGCAGTGCCCATAGCAACTCGACCGTACCTTTAATATCCAAGAATGCCGACTTGTTGAAATAAAAGCCCGGAATCTTGAGTTTGTCGGCCCGTTCTAAAACTTTTGCTGTTTTCTTATTGGTTAAGATAGCGACTACTTTAGCGTAATCACCAGCTTGAAAATAATCGGCAATGTTCTCTGCGTTTGATCCGCTTCCCGAAGCCAATATCACAATACGTTTCATCTTCAAATGGCTCTAATCTTGTGTTGCTATTGATGGGACTAAAGTAATGTTCTCATTTGTAAGATGTTCGATTTGGGCACATTTTGTCGACAAATGGTGTATTTAATCCAAAGTTTTATATTTTTGCCAACGATTAAATTTTTAAAACCGATATAATTATGTCAGACATTGCATCAAGAGTAAAGGCTATCATCGTTGATAAACTGGGTGTTGATGAGAATGAAGTTGTAGCTGAAGCAAGTTTTACCAACGACTTAGGGGCAGATTCCTTGGATACTGTTGAGCTGATCATGGAGTTTGAGAAAGAGTTCGATATCCAAATCCCTGACGATCAAGCTGAAAATATTGCGACTGTTGGTCAAGCCATTAGCTACATAGAAGAAGCTAAGTAATTTCATGATATATTTCTACAGCATGTAAATTATCCATGTGATGATCATCACATGGATAATTTTTTTATAATTTAGGTTCATAGGGTAAAAAAATAGTTCAATGCAGTTAAAGCGCGTAGTAGTTACAGGAATGGGAGCACTTACCCCCATCGGTAACAATTTGAATGCTTATTGGGAAGGACTAAAGAACGGTGTTAGTGGTTCTGCACCCATTACATATTTCGATACTGAAAAGTTCAAAACCAAGTTCGCTTGTGAACTAAAGGGATATAATCCACAAGACTATTTTGATAGAAAGGAAGCGAGAAAGCTTGATCGCTTTGCGCAGTATGCCTTGATATCATCCGACGAGGCTATTTCCGATTCTGGAATCGACCTTGAAAAAATTGATAAGTTTAGAGTCGGTGTTGTTTGGGGTGCTGGTATTGGAGGGCTGGAAACCTTTCAAAACGAGGTGATCGGTTTTGCCAACGGAGATGGAACTCCTAGGTTCAATCCCTTCTTTATTCCAAAGATGATCGCTGATATTGCTCCTGGAAACATCTCTATAAAACATGGCTTTATGGGACCCAATTATACCACGGTCTCGGCCTGTGCATCTTCTGCCAATGCGCTTATTGATGCATTGAATTATATTCGATTGGGTCATTGCGATGTTATTGTTACCGGAGGTAGCGAAGCAGCTGTGACCATTGCCGGTATGGGAGGATTCAATGCGATGCATGCACTTTCTACCCGTAACGACAGTCCCGAATCGGCTTCTAGACCTTTCGACGCCACAAGGGATGGTTTTGTTTTGGGAGAAGGAGCGGGAGCTCTTATCCTTGAAGAATACGAACATGCAAAAGCACGTGGGGCCAAGATTTATGCTGAAGTTTTAGGAGGAGGACTTTCGAGTGATGCCCACCATATGACAGCACCACACCCAGAAGGTATCGGTGTGGTTCGTGTAATGGAAAACTGTCTCGAAAACGCTGGGTTAAAACCAGAAGATGTGGATGCTATCAACACTCATGGTACCTCTACACCTCTCGGAGATGTTGCGGAACTCAAGGCAATTTCCAAAGTGTTCGGGGAACACGTTCCCAACATCAACATTAATTCAACGAAGTCCATGACAGGTCACCTGCTAGGTGCCGCTGGAGCAATTGAAGCCATTGCCTCCATTTTGGCCATGGAACACAATACCGTGCCACCAACGATTAATCATAGCGTGGTTGATGAAGAAATTGACCCTTCCTTCAATTTGACGCTGAACAAGGCGCAAGAACGGGAAGTTAAGGTGGCTATGAGCAATACTTTTGGTTTTGGTGGTCATAATGCATGTGTCTTATTTAGGAAAATAGGGTAGAAAAATACCATGAGATTTTCATCCAAAATATTCAATTCCCATCCGAAAACGGATGGGGATTTTTTTTTGGCAATGAAAAGGATACTTGGATTTAAACCCAAGGATATTTCCATCTACAAAAGGGCATTTTTGCACCGCTCTGTCAATAAAAAGGATGAGGAAGGCAATCCTATGAACTACGAGAGACTTGAGTTTTTAGGTGATGCCATGCTGGGAACGATTATTTCCAAACATCTGTACAGCGAAGTGCCCGAGGGGGATGAAGGGTATCTTACCAAAATGCGATCTAAGGTTGTAAGTCGCAAACACCTGAATGAACTTGGCAAAGATTTGGGACTTTTGCAATATGTGGAAAGTAGAATACCTAAGTCCCATTTTGGTGAAAACATCCATGGCAACGTATTTGAGGCTCTTGTGGGAGCCATTTATTTAGATCGTGGCTATTCGTACTGTGAGAAGTTTATCAATAGCAGGGTGATAGAGCCCTATGTGGACATTGAACAATTGGAGGGTAAGGTAATCAGTTACAAAAGCTTGGTAATTGAGTGGTGCCAAAAACAGAAGAAGTCTTTTGAATATGATGTCTATGAAGACACGGGCAACGATGAACACAAACACTTTGCTGTAAAACTGACCATTGGAAACAAAATAATGGCCAAGGCCAGGGCCACATCAAAAAAGAAAGCTGAAGAAAAAGCATCGCGGCGCGCTTACTTCGCTCTTCAAAGCCGAATCGAGAACGCATAGCATTAAAAAAAGGTAAACTCAAACGTTTTCGTAAGCTTTTCAAGCTCAATGTATTGCCTCAGACTAGGCTGGGAATAGTATTAGAAGTATATTTACATTTCGTGTTGAGGCCATGTTAACCACCCACAAAATAGGATCAGAGTTTTATGAAGATGACTATGATCTCATAGCTATCCATAGTGACTTGGAAAATTTTGCAATGACCTATGCGCTCAATTCTTTTTGTGGACTTAGACTAAAGCGTACAGAAAAAGACCTGATGCTTGATGAAAACCTTGCGTTTCCCGTTTTCGAATGGAACGATGAGCTTAGTGACACGCATTGGATGCTATTTTGCAATAGCTGTGAGCAAAAAGTACGTCTAAATTATGGTGGTCTTTTTAAAGAAAATGTCTCGGTGCAAAAAAGTTTTTTGTTGACAGAACAAAAAGAAGTGGATTATTTTTTGAAAGTGGACTCAGAAAACAGTTCAAACATTGATGAACTGACGAAAAAGGTCAATCAGATACCCAGAGTAGTAACATCCTATTACATCAACACGAAGAATTTAAAGTCTAAAAGCAATCTAATCTTTTAAGAATGCCAACAAGAAAAAAGACCAAAATTGTAGCAACATTGGGCCCTGCCACGAGTAGAAAGGAGACTTTGGCCGAAATGATGAAAGCAGGAGTGGATGTTTTCCGAATCAATTTTTCACATGCTTCACATGATGATGTTGCGAAAAAGATTAAACTGATTCGGGAGCTGAACGAAGAGTTGGAGCTCAACACTTCCATTTTGGCAGATTTACAAGGTCCGAAACTTAGGGTCGGAGTTATGGGTGGTGAAGCTGTGGTGGCTCCTGGGGATGAGATTACTTTTGCTACTGGGGAACCTTTTGAAGGTAGTGCCCAAAAAGTGTATATGAACTATCAAAGTTTTCCACAGGACGTAAAGCCTGGCGAAAGGATTCTTCTTGATGATGGTAAATTGATTTTTGAAGCAGTTTCTACCAATGGCGAAAGTGAAGTGAAGGCCAAAGTGCTTCAAGGAGGGCCTTTGAAATCCAAAAAGGGGGTCAACCTTCCCAATACAGATATCTCGCTTCCTGCTTTGACCGAAAAAGACATCGTTGATGCAAAATTTGCCATATCACAGGAAGTAGATTGGATTGCACTTTCGTTTGTTCGTCATAGCCAAGATTTGATAGACCTTCAAAACTTAATCAACCAGAATTCTGAACACAAAATTCCTATAGTTGCAAAAATTGAAAAACCAGAAGCTGTTGAGAACATCGATAAAATTGTTGCTTATTGCGATGGCTTGATGGTTGCCCGAGGGGATCTAGGGGTTGAAATCCCCGCGCATGAGGTACCCCTAATTCAGAAAAAACTAGTGTTACGTGCCAAAAAGGCAAGAATTCCGGTTATCATCGCTACCCAGATGATGGAAACTATGATAACTAGCCTAACACCAACACGGGCTGAGGTTAACGATGTGGCGAATTCTGTGATGGACGGAGCCGATGCTGTTATGCTTTCGGGAGAAACCTCAGTGGGAAATTATCCCGTTCAGGTCATTGAGAAAATGACAAGTATTCTGTTGAGTGTTGAAGGATCAAGCTTGATTACAGTTCCCCAAACCCCTCCGCATATTCGAACAAAGCGATACATTACCAAATCGGTTTGTTACCACGCGGCTTTAATGGCCAATGAAATTCAGGCCAAGGCCATCTCCACGTTGACCAACAGTGGGTATACCGCCTTTCAAATCTCCGCATGGCGACCCAGTGCGCACATTTTGGTCTTTACATCGAACAGACGCATATTGACGCAATTAAATTTACTTTGGGGGGTGAAGGCGTTTTACTATGATAGATATGTATCTACCGATGAAACCATTGAAGATGTGAACCAAATCGCCTGTAAAAAAGGATTTTTGGATGTGGGGGATATGCTGATAAGTCTTGCGGCCATGCCCATAAAAGATAAGGGGATGGTAAACACCTTAAGAGTTACAGAGATTGAAACCTGTAGTTTTTAGAAAAGAAACCCTTTAGAAAATTAGGCTACCTCTTTTTCAAAGGCAATAAAGTTTACCACTTTACCTTCCTTATCGAAAACAGGCCCACCTTGTATCCAACAATTGTACGTGGTGCCATCTTTTCTGTAATTTGTGATTACAGCTTCAAAGGGCTCCAATTTTTTAATGGAACCGGAAATGGTCTTAGCGGTTACTTTACAGGTTTTTTCACCTTGGAACATTTTTGGCTTTTTCCCAAGAATTTCATCTGGTCTATAACCATTCATTGAAAAAATATCTTGGGTAGCGTAAACGATGTTCAATTGGGGATCTGTGACAACTACCACATGTTCTTTTTTAAGAATCTCATCCTTAAATGGAACCTGATATCCCCATTTTTCCCTTTCCGCCAAATCAGCAAGATTTTTGACATCTTGAAGGCGTTGACATAGTTTGTCAAAGTGTTGGGAGTAGATATCCATAGCAGTCAACGGGTAACTGAGGATTTCTTTACCGCGATAGAAATTATTTATCGCTTCATCATAGAATCTAATCTTTTCCATATCCAATAGTATAAAAACATTTATAGCCCCAGAAATATGTGGGAAACATTAACATTATTGTTTAACGAATTCGCAATAAGAGGTTTAGAAGTACTTTGTAAGTATGAACAAGAAAAAGGGACAAATAAGCAAATTAACTGTGGATTTCATCAAAAAACTACAACTTTCGGGAGTATGAAATATGAGTTTAATGACAGGAAACTAGGAGCAACAATAGGTTTTACTGATGATGTAAAGCAAAACATTGAACGATTTTCTGATACTTCCAAGACGATTAAATTTCTGTGGAATCGAAACAACGAACCTGCCGAAATCTTAGTAGATGATATGACAGTTTGGTTGGAACCGGGACAGTTGATGACCATTACCTATTTGCATCAAATTTCTTTTTCAAAACTGAACCAACCGCTTGCCGCAATCCTTTTCAATAGGGAATTTTATTGTATTTCCGACCACGATAGTGAGGTTTCATGTAACGGTATTCTTTTCTTTGGCACCCAAGACATCCCAATTATCACCATTCCTAATGAACAACAACGCAAGTTTAACCTATGGTATGATGTATTTGTGGAAGAATTCAGTACGCCTGATAATATTCAAGGCGATATGCTTCAAATGCTGTTGAAACGACTGATTATTATGAGTACCCGATTGGCCAAGGATCAACATATGGTACAATCCCTGAACAACGAGCAGATAGACATCATCCGAAAATTCAACTTTCTTGTTGATTTGAACTATAAAACAAAAAGAAAAGTAAGCGATTATGCTGAGATGCTTTTCAAATCTCCCAAGACACTCTCTAACCTATTCTCTATTTACAATCAAAAATCACCCCAACAAATAATTTTGGATCGTATTGCCTTGGAAGCTAAACGCCTAGTGCAATTTACGGATAAGCAAAACCAAGAAATCGCATATGACCTCGGCTTCAATGATCCTACACATTTTAGTCGTTTCTTCAAGAAAATGACCCAGATGACCCCTTCGGAATACCGTGAAAACGAGGTTGTTTCTTCCTAAGGGAAATTTGGTCAAGTAGTCGGGAAATTACTGCTAACACCCACCTTCTTTTTCGCCACATCTTTGCCTCGTAATTAAAAGAAAGGTAAACGATGAAAACAGCTGAAAAGTCAATCTTCAATCTTATTGAGATTTTTAGGAATAACCCAAAATCTGGAATACAGATTGTTTCCAAGCAAGCACATTGCGAGCAAAAGCAGCTTCATGATTTTTATTGTGATGCTGAAAAACCTTTTGTCACCAACATATAATCTGAAATTAAAAACAATTACAACTATGAGCACATTTAATGTACCTAAAAGAGAAGAAGTAAGCGCAAACAATCAAGCTATCTTCGACAATTTGGAAAAAGCCGTTGGTTTTGTTCCCAATCTTTTTGCCACCTACGCGCACTCTGAAAACGCGTTAGGGAACTATTTGACTTTCTCAAATGCGAAAACCTCCTTGAAGGTAAAAGAGAAGGAGGTAGTGAACTTGGCTGTTAGTGAAGTGAACAATTGTCTATACTGTTTATCAGCGCACACAGCTATTGCCAAAATGAACGGATTCAATGAGGAGCAAATCCTTGAGCTTAGAGCGGGAAAAGCCTCCTTCGATAACAAATTGGATGCATTGGCAAGATTGGCCAGAAATATTACAGAAAATAGAGGAGTGACCGATGCAGACGTTTTGGATAACTTCTTCAATGCGGGATGGACCAAGGAAAACCTAATCGATACTATTGTTTTGGTAGGTGACAAGACCATTTCAAATTATATCAACAACACCACAGAGATTCCAGTGGACTTCCCAGAGGCACAACCCTTGGAAACTGCATTGGCTTAACAAAAACAAACAATTAATCTAATTTATATTGAACATGAAAAGAGCTATTGCAGTTTTAGTATTCGCACTGGGAGCTATTTTTACAAGTACTGCCCAAGATGCCATGAAGGATAAGGAAGTAAAGACCATTTCTTTGGAACAGGTTCCTGGAGAATTCACCCAAAAACAACTAACCGTTTCAGAAGGAACTTATGTTTTTGACATCACCAACAATGGTGTGGGTCACAATGTGGGCTTCGTATTGGTAAAAAAAGGGTTGGATATCAGCAAACCTGAAAATCACATACAAACGGCCTATGTAACAAAACCGGTTGAAACAGGAGCTTCCCAGACTTCTAAACCTACAACCTTGGAAAAAGGGGAATACGTTTACTTCTGCCCTTTGAACCCAACAGCTACAGACAATACTTTGGTAGTAAAGTAATCGAAGTTGTTTTAGATGAGAGAGCCTCCCAATAGGGAGGCTTTTTTGTTTATGAATTGCTCAGTTGGGCACCGACAAATAGTTTTGGGGCCAGACTTTTGGCCGTATAAATGGGCCAGTCATTCTTAAACAAATGACTTTCCGTGATAGCACTGTCATAAAGCAAATAAATTCCGCCAGAAATCTTTTCGATTTCTGCTTTTGAGCCGTTGATAATATTATCTGAAACTACTTCTGCCAAAAAAATGAGCAATTCCTTTTTTTGTTTTTGTATGGTGGACAAAATCCGTTTTTGTTTTGGGGAGAGCTCACCAAGTACACGAAGTGCCCAACAACCGTAAAAATCACCTTCCCTATACAAATCGGTCAAATAATCAAATATGCCCAGGAGCTGGTTCTTTCCCTTTTTTCGTCGGGACACATATCCCCGTAACGATTCCAAGAAATCTTCATGTCGTTGTGTTAGATAAGCGATACAAATGTCCTCTTTTGACCTGAAGTGACTATATAGAGTAGCTTTGGCAATCCCACATTTGCTTATGATTTCATTGACACCTGTAGAGCTATAGCCGTTGGTATAAAAGAGGCCACCTGCAGTCTGTACAATTTTTTGATGTAAGGTTGATTTTTGCATATTGTAAATATAGGAAAGACCGGTCGGTCTGGCAATCATCCTGCCTTATAAAGATACCAATACAGTGTTTCGCATAAATTTTAAATCTTTTTTAGTGTTTATGAAGATGGAACCCATGGTTTTGATGAGTATTTTTGCGATTCAAAAAAATAGCTGTGATACTGGATTTGATAATGGCCATCCTATGGAGCTTATCCCCATTTGGGGAAGCTAAGCTTGGTATTCCCTATGGCATCATGAAGGGCGTGAACAGCTACCTGGTTTTTGTGGCGTGCTTCTTGGCCAATATCGCGGTCTTCCCACTAATGATGTTCTTCTTGGACCGTATCAATCGCTATCTATTAAAATGGAAGTTCTACAAGAAATCGGCAGTATTTGTTGCCCGCAGGGCAAAAACAGGGTCGGGGGACAAAATTGAAAGGTTTGGCTTTTTGGGTCTAGCACTTTTTGTTATGGTTCCATTGCCCGGTACCGGGGTTTATGCAGGAAGTATCGCTTCTTATCTCTTTAAAATTGAAAGAAGGCAAGCATTTTTTGCCAACGCGGTCGGAATTTTTTTCTCATCCCTAATTGTTTGGTTGATTGCGGTTTTCTCAACCAATGGAGTCTGATTTAAAAATCAAATCGCAACTGAACTGAGATTTCCTCTTTTTTCTCGTCCACTTTCTTTTTTTCTGTATTCAGATTGGCCAATGAGATTCCCAGTAAACGAACAGATTCTTTTAAGGCCGATTGATATAGCAGTTCCTTTGCGGTTTCCAAGATAAGAGCCTTGTTTGAAACAAAATAGGGCAAGGTTTTGCTTCGGGTCTGCAAGGTGAAATCACTGTATTTTATTTTTAGTGTAATGGTTTTTCCCGAAATTTTGGACTTCTGGAGCCTTCTTTCCAATTCGGCGGCAATGTTTTCCAACTTTTCAAGCATGAAGATTTCGCTGCTGAGGTTTTCAGAAAAAGTACGTTCGGCACCGACTGATTTAGGAATACGATGAGGTTTTACGTCACTGGTATGAATTCCCCTTACCACATGATAGTAGTATCTCCCGCTCTTTCCAAAGTGTTCGTCCAAATACTCCAGAGAGTGTTCTTTTAGGTCCTTTCCGGAAAAAATTCCCAGTTTGTACATTTTCTCGGCGGTTACTTTGCCCACACCATAGAATTTTCGAATATCCAAATTCTCCAAAAAGGAAATGACCTCTTCCGGATTTATGGTCTTTTGGCCATTAGGTTTGTTGATATCACTGGCCACTTTGGCGATAAACTTGTTGATTGAAACTCCTGCGGAAGCAGTCAACCCTGTCTTCTCTAAGATTTTTGCCCGAATTTCCTTAGCAATCAGGGTAGCAGACGGATTCCCTTTTTTGTTTTCGGTAACATCAAGATAAGCCTCATCCAATGAAAGCGGTTCCACCAAGTCGGTGTATTCAAAAAAAATACTTCGTATTTGCTGGGACACTTCCTTATATCTATCAAATCGGGGTTTTACAAAAATGAGCTCGGGGCAATTACGTTTTGCAATGTACCCTGCCATTGCACTGCGAACCCCAAATTTTCTGGCTTCATAGCTCGCAGCGGAAACCACACCTCGTTTTGACCCTCCTCCTACGGCAATTGGCTTTCCCTTAAGTTCTGGATTGTCATGTTGTTCCACGGAGGCATAAAACGCGTCCATGTCTACATGAATTATTTTTCTAAGGGGAAAATCAAAATCCATGCTCAAATTTATGGCTATATTTAAAAGGATGGAACACTTGGAAATTGAACGTAAGTTTTTGGTGGGGTCTGATGTTTATCGAGAACAGGCTATTTCTAAAACGAGGATTGTACAAGGCTTTTTAAATACCGACCCTAAGAGAACCGTAAGGGTCCGCATTAAGAATGAAAAGGGATTTTTGACCGTGAAAGGGGAAAGTAATTCTTCTGGAACTACACGATTTGAATGGGAAACCCGTATTGAGCCCATAGAGGCAACCAACCTGATTGATTTGTGCGAGGGTTTTATCTTGGAAAAAATCCGGTATGAAATTCCATTCGAGGGACATACTTTCGAAGTGGACGAATTTTTGGGAGAGAACAGGGGGCTGGTCATTGCTGAGGTAGAGCTTGAACATGAAGATGAGGTATTCAAGAAACCGGATTGGCTGGGAGATGAGGTCACCGGAAAAGTAGAATATTATAACTCACAACTAACTATAAAACCGTACAACCAATGGAACAGGTAAACAAAGTGTTTTGGATATTGCTCATCTTGCTGGCTTCTTGTAAACAACAAGAGACACCCGCGCCGAAGGAAGAGGAGAAATCGACTGAAAAAAGTATGGCTGAAATCAAGGCGCAGTTGGTGGAAAAAGGGTACCAAACCTTTGATTACGTAGATGAGGAAACCAAAGACACCATTCTGATGCAGCAATACTTCATGGCCTTTCTAAAAAATGGACCAAATCGCGAACAAACCAAACCAGAACTGGACAGTCTACAGCTATTACATTTGAAGCACTTAGAACGAATGTACGTTGAGGGCTATGCAGATATATCGGGACCTTTTGGAGACGATGGGGATATAAGGGGGGTCACGATATATAACGTTCCAACGCTTAGAAAGGCTGATAGCTTGGCGAATTTAGACCCTATGGTAAAGGCTGGGCGTTTGATCATTGAGGTCCACCCGTGGTGGGCAGCGAAAGGCTATCCCCTCCGATAAGATTTCAAAGTCACACTTGCTTCGCTGCTGTACTTTTTAGTTCTGATGCAGAAAATTTTTGAGAGAGTCTTTTCTGTAGTGCGTTATATAAAGGATAGAGCATTCCGATGGAAACAAGCAAAAGCCCTAGTCCCAAAATGTTTGGCACGGTCACCAAAGGTTTATCCAAATTGAGCACTCCCAATATCAAAATTGTGGACAGCGGAAAAGAAAGTGCCAAAATAGTCAAAGCAAAATCACTGTTGAATGTTTTCTTTTGGATTTGTGCATCCATTTCCAAGGATTCCACTGATGAAATATGGGCGTAAGGCCAAAAACTACAGGCACTTAGAGCAAAAGCTAAAAGGAGTAGCCTCTCACTAGGGAGACTTATTCCCGCTATCGAGATGAGCAACCCACCTATTAGAAATACAATTCCAGCTCTTACACATAGCAATGAAAAGACTTGAAAAAACTGCCTTCTTCTTATTTTAAGACCCAACCCGATAAACAAGAGCACCAGCGGGGTCATAATCAAACTCAGTTTTTGGAGCACATTGCTAAAGAAAAAAGGTAGAGAATCCATATGAATGCCAAAAAATAGTAAAAGCAAAGCAGCAGCAATAAAAAGGTTTACAGGTTCGTAAACCAAGGCTTTTACCAGAGAAACTAATCTTTTACTTCCTTTTTGTCGGCCCAATTTGGCATTGTGATAATACCAATTCATGGCAATGAGGTACAAAATGATAAGTACAAATACTTTGTTTCCCAAGTCGGCCATTGCGACTTTTGCCAAAGCAGAATCACCAAGAAATTCAAGTACAAAAGGAAAACAGGAAAGGCCAGGAGCCAAAGAGGGGATCAACAATCGGGCAGTTCGATATTCAGGACTGTGCTTTTCTATTCCCATTATGGGAAGTACAAGCGGGGCAAAAAAGAATAACAGAAAATTAAGCCCAAGAGCCATAAATGGAAGTAAAAAAAGATTCCATTCAATTTTGACGCTCAGCAGGGCCACAAATATGGTGGCGGGCAAGGCCAAATTCAAAATGATTTTTTTGATTCCGTTGACTTCCTCTTTTGACTTGAATTTGACCTTAAGTAAGGCTCCTATCAAAATAAAGCAAAGGAAAACTACAGTTTTCTCAAGAGCCGAGTCCATCTTTACTGCTAGGTTAGGACTTTGGATGCTGCATCAGCAAATAATTTCATTTCCTCCATCGTACCCATACTTACCCGGCACCAGGTTTTATCCATAAATTGGAAAGCCCTGACCCCAACCTTTAAATCGGTCATCTTGTTCAAGAAATCCTTCCCTTCCATTTCTATTGGGAATATGATAAAACTGGTTTGGGAGGGAACGTATTCAAATCCCATGCTTCCTAGGCTGTCGTAAACGAAAGACCTACATTGGGCATTTAGTGTGCGCGACTTGTCCAAGAATTCCGTATCGTCCATGGCCGCCATGGCCGCGAAAACTGACGGGTACGTTATTCCCATGCCTCCACGGGTGATTCGCTTTAGTTTCCCTAGGGTTTCCTCTTGCCCAACGATGTATCCGACACGAAGTCCCGCCATTCCATGTATTTTGGAAAAAGTACGGGCAATGATTACATTTTTCCCTTCATTGATTAGAGAAACCATACTTTTTTTCAGCCCCTCGCCCATAAAGGCCAAATAAGCTTCATCAACAAAAACAGGAACTTTCTCGGAAACCCGGGAACAGAAATCGAGAAGTTCTTTATGTTCGGTTATTGTTCCTGTTGGGTTGTTTGGATTGCAGATGTATACCAATTTTGTATCGGCATCCACAGCTTCCTCCATGGCTTTTAAGTCATGCGACCAGTCATTTTTTAAGGGTACGGGCTTCCATGATGCGCCGACCGCTTCGGCAACTCGAATCAAAGACATATAAGCTGGATCGGCAGAAACCACATTGCCTCCGTTCATAAAAAGAACCATGGCCGTTTTCTCCAAAAGGTCCGAAGAACCAGGTCCCATCATAATGTTGGAACTGTTAACTCCTTCGTAATCAGCAATTTTATCGACTAACTGAAAAAGTTCTTTCCAAGCATATCGGTTTCCGTTCGGTGCCGCAGTTTTAAATGCTTCAAGCGCCTTGGGGGAAGGACCGTAAGGGTTTTCATTGGCATTGAGTTTGGCGGCAAGAACCGGAAATTCACGAAGATTGTCAGGTAGGTATTCCTTGAAAAAAGGACTGTAAACTGCGTTGCCAGAACTATCTAGTTGTAAAGGAGCTTTCCAATTTTCAGCAAAGCCCAGATAGGGAACGCTAAGAACTCCCCCCGCAGTGAGCATGCTCTTTTTTAACCAATCTCTTCTATTAATGTTTTTGGTGGCCATTGTTAGTCTTTTTTTTGAATTAGCAATCACCTCTAAATTAAGAGGTTAAGGAAAATAATCCAATGGAAGACAAATAAAAATGAATGGGTTAAAATGGGAATTCCCTAAAAATGAAGGTCAAAAAAGAATTTTAATGAAAGTTTAAACAAAAAATGGCTCTATTAAGCTAGAAGATACGCCTTTACACTCTTGACTTAACAGGAATCCAAATTTCTTCTTCGGATTGTGGGTCATTGTTCCGGTAATTCTTGCCCAAAACTTCAAAATGCGGCCTATTGTCCAGGAAGTAATCTGAATTCAGTAACCACTCTCCAAAGATGTATTGAAAAATACTTCTATCAGCACTAGACCCTTTGTAATGGAAAACGGCGTAATCCCCGCTATCTACAATTAGAGTTTCCATTCCATCTGGAACCTCCGTAAAATCTTTGACTTCTGCGGTGGCCCATTTGACAAAAGAATTTTGGGGATTGAAACCCTCAAAATAAGTAGGGCCATATATCTGCAACGAAATCAAGTCACTGTTGATTCTATTCTTGACTGCTCCTTGGCGAGGCATAAAAGTCTTCCATAACTCCCCTGTGCGGTTTTGTGCCAGGCTCATGGAAAGGTTGATGCCAACAAGCCTCTTTTCTTGTAAAAGTCTGATTTGGGGTTGCATCATAAAGTGCTAAAGTGAGCTTTTGAATTGCTTCAAAAACCGAAGGTCGTTTTCGCTCAGCAACCGTATATCAGGAATCTGATAGAGCAACATCGCAATACGATCGATACCTACTCCAAAAGCAAAACCTGAATAAACTTCAGGATCTATATTACAATTTTGAAGCACATTGGGATCCACCATACCGCATCCTCCAATTTCGAGCCATCCGGTTCCCTTGGTGATCTTATGATCCGTTTCCGTTTCAAGACCCCAATATACATCGACTTCTGCACTAGGTTCCGTGAACGGAAAATAAGAGGGTCGCAAACGAATCTGTGACTTCCCGAACATTTCAGTGGTGAAATATTGCAAGGTTTGCTTCAAGTCGGCAAACGAGACTTCCTTGTCCACATAAAGACCTTCCACCTGATGGAAAAAACAGTGGGACCGAGCTGAAATAGCTTCATTTCGATACACTCTTCCTGGTGAAATGGTTCGAATAGGAGGTTTATTGTTCTCCATATATCGTATCTGAACGGATGAAGTATGCGTTCTAAGGAGAATGTCAGGGTCGGTCTGAATGAAGAAGGTGTCCTGCATATCCCTTGCCGGATGGTATTCCGGAAGGTTCAACGCCGTGAAGTTATGCCAATCATCTTCTATTTCTGGTCCCTCTGAAACGTTAAAGCCGATGCGAGAGAAAATATCAATGATTTGATTTTTTACTATGGAAACAGGATGTCTTGCGCCAATTTCAATGGGTTCACCCGGGCGGGTCAGGTCACCAAATGAACCTTGGGAAACCGTTTGGGCCTCAAGTGCCTCTTTCAAGGAATTTACCTTTTCAGTGGCAGAGGTTTTCAATAGGTTAATGGCTTGACCAAATTCCTTCTTCTCGCCATTGGGGACATTTTTGAATTCGGCAAAAAAGGTATTGAGAAGCCCTTTTTTTCCTAAATACTTAATCCGGAATGCCTCTATGTCATCCTTTGAGGTAGAAGTGAATTTTTCGACCTCCTCCAAATGCTCCTTTATGGTATCAATCATTGGTAGATTGCTTTGCAAACGACAAAGTTAGCAAATTGTCCCTGAAAAAATAACTTATCAGACAGTGTAAAGCAAGTCCTTCGAAAAATGCCAAGGCCAATACGTTCCTGTGGGAAAGAATGTTTGTTTTAAATCGATTTTTTTAAGATAAATGTAGTGTCAAAGGAAAAAATCCGGCGAAATAAAAAGAGCAGGTAAATGCAAAAGCATTCAATTTGGATTAGGGGTATTTATCTTCAACATTTTCCACAACCCAAACCATGCAACTTTTGAAATCTTCAAAAATATGCTCACTGGGAATTAAATCGGGGATAATGTCAATTCGCTCCATCATGTATCTCGGTTGATCTAGGATGTCGACAAGCAGTACATCCATGTCTTTATTCTTGAGGTCCTGAAGCACATCTTCCATGGCATAAAGACCAGACTGATCCATATACTGCATTCTGTCCAATCGGATAATTACCGCAGAGGCCGTATCTGGGATTTGCTCGGCAAGTTGTTGAAATTCGCTCGTTGAACCAAAAAACAGTGGCCCTTTTAGATGTTTGATAAACACTTCCTCGGCCAGATTTTTCGGGAAGTCTTTTTCGTCGGCCCATGCTTTCTCCTTGATCAAGGGCTTTACATCGGAGCGTTTCGCTGTAAGGTCCCCCATTTTTTTCATAAACATCAATGAGGCGCAAACAAGTCCGATTCCTACGGCATAAACCAGGTTCCAAAGCGAGGAGAGAATCATAACGGATAGCATTATAATTACTTCTGAACTCAACCGCATGGGTCCTATCGAAATATCTTTTGGTAAATAGGGAATGGCTTTAAGACCTTTATAATCCATCACCCCAATCCCAACAGTTACCAAAATTCCAGCGAGAACCGCTGCCGGAATTTGAGATGCCACCGGGCCCAACCCCAAAAGAATCACCAAAAGCAAAACACCTGAAATCATACCTGATAACCGTGTTTTTCCTCCCGAGTTGATGTTCACCACCGTTCGTATGGTGGCACCGGCTCCTGGAATTCCTCCAAAAAAGGCAGCGATGCTGTTCCCAATCCCCTGTCCCACCAATTCCTTGTTGGGCTTGTGCTTGGTCTGCGTCATATTATCGGCAACCACCGAGGTAAGTAAGGAATCTATTGCTCCCAACAAAGCCAAAGTAAGTGCGGTAAAAATATGGGGTGAAATAGAATTTAGGGAAAAGCCCGTGAATATTTCTAGGTTTGGAATGGGAAGTCCACTCGGAATTTTTTCTATCGGTCGGTAATCGAGATCAAAGCCGAAGGCCACTCCAGAGACCAAAATCAGGGCCACGAGTGTGCTGGGTACTGCTTTTGTGATTCTTTTGAAGCCGTAGATAATGATTATGGTTGTCAAGGCCAGTATCAACTCAAGCCATTGAATGT
>NZ_JANQIH010000045.1 GCF_028282265.1 Allomuricauda sp. | reverse complement strand
AAAAAATCCCTTAGGGTTAAGGGATTTTTTGGAGATGGCACCAAGTTATACGATACCTATTCTGAAACCGAGGTAATGGTCACCAAAGGCAGGGTAATTCTTGAGAATGACCACTCAATTGCCCTTTTGGAACTGGCTGATTAAAACTATTTGCGTGAATGAAGGGCGATACGATTGCCCTCTGAGTCCAAAAATAGGCCCATGTAACCAACATCAGGACTAATCTGGGTCTTTGCTTTCATAACTTTTCCGCCCGCAGCTTCTACCCTATCAAGTTCAATTTGGACATCTTTACTGGAAAAATAGATTAGCACTCCATCCGTTTCACTGGGTTGATATGAAGATTTTTCCAAAATCAATGAGCCTGAGGCTCCAGCTTTTCCCTCAGCCCAAGGAAACCAACCCATTAAAGTACCCCCAAAATCCTGTACCTGTATGTCTATTTGAAAAACCGTGTTATAAAAGGTTTTGGCCCGTTCCATATCCATCACAGGGATTTCGAACCAACTCACCATATTTTCTTCCATCTCGCTACAGTTTTTCCAAGGAAGCCTTTAGGCTGGAAAGTCCTTCTTCAAAGTCTTTTCCAACGGCTTTGTCCATGTTCATAAAAAGCATCATAATACTGAAGGGAAACTTGTTTTTGCCTGAAAAGCCCCAAGTTACCTTAGTTGTTCCCGAAGCCACTTTTTCAGTAGTCAAATACGCATCGGAAACTGATTTCCAAGGTTTCAAAAATCTCAATTCGGACTCGATTCGCTCGCCATCCACAATTTTTTTGATTTCCTGTTCCCCTTCACCAACATCTTTATTCCCATTCCAGTAACTCACGGCTCCAACCTCACCATCCGTGCCTGTAAACTTCTTCTCCATATTGGGGTCCTTTTTGTTCCAAGGAGACCAACTGTCTTGATTTTTTAAGAACCTAAGATTTTCAAAAACCTCCTTTTTGGGTCTGGCAATCTCAATGGAGCGATAAACATGGTAGTTTTTTGGCGCGATCAATGCTAGGATAAGAATCAGAAGAACGAGTCCTCCCAAAACGTAAAGTATTGTAGTCATTTGTTTTTAAATTGGTTAACCCCTAAAAATACAAAAAACTTTAGTCCGCCAAGTATCTACTGATAATACCTTCCACATTTTTGATGGATTTCTTGGTCCAATCGAGCTGCTTCTCTAATACCTCTATGTCTGAAAGTTGCCAGTTTAGACTTGAATCACGCAGTTTTTGAGTAAGTTCTTGAAGTATGATGCCTGCGGATACGGAGATGTTCAAACTTTCTGAAAAACCTACCATGGGAATTTTCAAAAACCCATCGGCCTTTTCAAGTACTTCTTCGCTTAATCCCTCTTTTTCGGTCCCAAAAAAAAGGGCCGTTTTTCTCTCAATTGTAAATTCTGAAAGAAGACAAGAATCGTTATGTGGCGATGTTGCAATAATCTGATAGTCATTTCCCTTGAGTTTATCAATACATTCTGAAGTGGTTTGGTAACGATTCACATCGACCCATTGCTCTGCCCCCACAGCAATATTCTTATCCAGTCGTTTTCCAAAACGGTCTTCAACGACATGCACATCTTGAACACCAAACGCATCGCAGCTTCGAAGCACAGCGCTCGTATTGTGCATTTGAAAGACGTCTTCAATGGCCACCGTAAGAAATCGTGTTCTCAAGGAAAGAACTTCCAAGAACCTTTGTTTCCTTCCTTCCGTCAGAAATCCTTCCAAATACGTCAACAGGTCATTTTGAAACATAAATAACAAGATAGCAAAAATTGAATTTCTTAATTTTAGTGTTATGGCGAACAAAAAGAAAGTAGTTGTTTTGACCGGTGCCGGAATGAGCGCCGAAAGCGGATTAAAAACATTCAGGGATTCAAACGGATTATGGGAAGGGCACGATGTTATGCAAGTCGCCTCTCCACAGGGTTTTGCAAGAGATCCAGAGTTGGTTTTGGAATTTTATAATCAGCGAAGAAGACAATTATTGGAAGTTTTGCCCAATGACGGTCACAAGGCCCTGGTGAGATTGGAGGAACACTACGACGTAAGCATCGTAACACAGAATATCGATAATTTGCATGAACAAGCTGGCAGTTCGCATGTAGTCCATTTGCATGGTGAGCTCTTTAAGGTTAGGAGCACCGTTAATGAAAGTCATATACTTGATTGGAAAAAAGACTTGGTTTTGGGCGACTTGGACGAAAATGGGCATCAACTCCGACCCCATATCGTTTGGTTTGGTGAAATGGTCCCCATGTTGGAAACTGCAGCCTACATAACGCAAAAAGCTGATGCCCTTATTATTATTGGAACCTCCATGCAGGTCTACCCTGCCGCTAGCTTAATACATTATGTGGCTTCGGGCACCCCAATTTATTTTGTGGACCCCAAGCCAAGTATTAATCCCTCAGATTTTCGGAATTTGACCGTGATTTCTTCTACCGCCGTTGAAGGAGTTCCTAATTTGGTATCTGAGCTACTTGGTAAAGCTCTCTAGCTTTTTGTGCCCAATCAATTAAAGCTTTCTTTTGTTCCTCTGATAATCGGGCATCGGTGTGGGTCCATGTGTATTCCTTGAGCGGCATTTCACCGTTCTCAACATATTCTATGAATTCCTCCAGCTTATGGTCTTTCTTTTTGGCAGAGTAGTTTTCCCACTCTGAAAAGTCCAAATGTTCCTTGCCCTCTTCAATGTGATGGTCTATCCAATACGAAACAGGTGCTATGTTATTGTACCAAGGATATCTGGTATTGGCGGTGTGGCAATCATAACAGGCTGTTTCCAGTATTTGTCGTATCTCCTCGGTAGGTTGGGTTTCTTTTTCAAAGACTGCAACATAATCTTCCGAAGCTGTATTCTTTTCAGGACGGTAAAACTGCATTCCCACTAAAATAACTAAAAGGGCGATTGCTATTTTTTTTGCTATTTTCATCACTTAGGTGTTTCGGTAAAAATAGAGTTTTTGTGACTGAACAGCAATTACATGTTCGATTAAATGAAGGCAGATTGTCCAAGGAGAAAATTGATGGGTTGGTCAATGAATTGACCCATTGGCCCGAACTCACCGGTAGTTTGATTCAATTTGTTTTTGAGGAGGACAAATCAGACTCATTCAACGCCAGTTGGGTATTGGACCATCTCATCCGCAAAAAGCTGGTTTACATCTTACCACATATGGAACTTTTCACCCAAGGATTGCAAACAATGACCTCGGAATCCTGCATTCGTCCCATGGCGCATATCTGTGAGATGGTTACCGAGGCTTACTTCATTAAAAAGGACGAAACCTTTAAGCAAAACACAACTTCAGAGCAATTAGAGCGTATTATGACCATTTGTTTTGATTGGCTTATCGGAAACCACAAAGTGGCAACAAAGGTATTTGCAATGACCAGCCTTTATTATTTGGGATTCCAATTTGATTGGGTCCATCCTGAACTTAAAATGGTTTTGGAAGATACGATTGCAGAAGGTACATCGGGCTATAAGAACAGAGCAAAAAAGACCCTTGATAAGCTCATTATTTTGGGACACTAAACTATTGAAGTTTAAGTATCTTTGCCTTTTTTAAATGACAGACCAAATGTCCTTGACTCCACTAACCGCTATTTCACCAATCGACGGAAGATACCGCAACAAAACCGCGGGGCTTCAAAACTATTTTTCAGAAGAGGCTTTAATCAAATATCGGGTGCGTGTTGAAATCGAATATTTTATAGCACTTTGCGAGATTCCTTTGCCCCAGCTTTCGGATTTTGACCCTTCCAAATTCAAGGAATTACAGAAGATATATCTGGATTTCGATTCAAACAATGCCAAATCCATTAAAGAAATCGAAAAAACCACCAATCATGATGTCAAAGCGGTTGAATATTTTATCAAGGAAAAATTTGATACCCTTGGGCTTGAAAAACATAAGGAATTCATTCACTTTGGACTGACTTCCCAAGACATTAACAATACCGCCATTCCTTTATCCATAAAAGAGGCGATGAACGATAGTTATGTTCCATCATATTTTGAAGCTTTCGAACGACTGAAGGAACTTGCCAATGAATGGAAGGATATTCCCATGTTGGCCCGCACACATGGCCAGCCCGCTTCCCCCACCCGTTTGGGCAAGGAAATAGAGGTTTTTGTAGAACGATTAAAAGAACAGTTCAACCTATTGAACGATATTCCCAGTGCTGCCAAATTTGGTGGTGCCACAGGAAACTACAATGCCCATAAGGTGGCTTATCCACAAATTGATTGGAAAGCCTTTGGCAAACAATTCGTTCAGGAAAAATTGGGACTTCACCATTCGTTTCCCACAACGCAAATCGAGCATTATGACCATATGGCCGCCCTGTTTGATTGCCTGAAACGTATCAACACCATCTTTATTGATTTGAATCGGGATGTATGGACCTATATTTCCATGGATTATTTCAAACAGAAAATAAAGAAAGGTGAAATAGGCTCTTCGGCCATGCCCCATAAGGTCAACCCTATTGACTTTGAAAATTCTGAGGGGAATTTGGGCATGGCGAATGCCATTTTTGAACATCTATCGGCAAAACTCCCGATATCAAGGTTACAGCGAGATTTGACCGACAGTACGGTACTGCGTAATGTTGGGGTTCCCTTTGCCCATACATTGGTAGGGTTTCAGTCTACTTTGAAAGGTCTCAACAAATTGGTTTTGAATGCGGAAAAATTTGAGCAGGACTTGGAAGACAACTGGGCGGTGGTCGCAGAGGCCATCCAGACCATTCTTAGAAGGGAAGCCTATCCCAATCCGTACGAAGCTTTAAAAGGACTTACCAGAACAAACGAAAAGATTACCCAGAAAACCATAAGCGATTTCATAGAAACCCTTGAGGTTACGGACGAAATCAAAGAAGAGCTTAAAAAAATAACCCCAGCAAATTATACTGGGGTGTAGGACAATTATTTGGTTTGAAAGGTAATTCCAGTTTGGATTGCACTCATCGGCCCGGCTATGAGTAGTGTAAGTGTTGGAAGCGGAACGTTTCGGACTGCACATGAATCGTAGACAGCCTTCTCATATTTATTATTTTCTTGCTTGAATATAAAAATTGTGAACAGAATAGAAAACTATGACTTTGAATACGGGCTTTGTAGTGCTTATGTTTTTATAGTTTCAATCTAATTTTAATAATTACAATCAAGTCATAGTTGTCAATCAAAACTGTTACAATTTGGCCTCAACATGTGTAACAGTAAAACAAAAATATTGTCCTTAAAATATTGAATCAATATTTATGGATCTTAAAACTACGCTTACGGTTACGACACTGATTTTAATTTTTCAACTTGCTTTTAGTCAGATTGGTATGGTTGATAGAAGTGCAGAAAAGAAACCGTCCATAGTCTTTATTGGCACTTATCATATGGGCAATCAAGGAAATAATGTTTTCAAAGGCAGTTATGATGATATATTATCGCAGGAAAGACAGGAAGAGCTACAAATTTTAATTCAAAAACTTAAAGATTTTAAGCCAACAAAAATACTTGTAGAACGTGATGTTTCTGATTCCTCAGAGGTATTGGCTAGATATAAAAAATACTTAGCGGGCAATTATCAACTTACTCGTAATGAGGTACATCAAATAGGATTCAGACTTGCTAAAGAATTAAGACATAATAAAGTTTACTCTGTAGACTGGGGTATTTTTCCAGAAGACCAGCTCTACTGGTACGAGAACTTTGCCAAAACTATTCCAGAATTGGATAACTACTACAAAGATTGGAAAAAGGCAGCTGCCAAAAGACATAAAGAATCGAACGAAGAACTGCTTAAATTAACAATTATTGAAAGAATACGAAGATTAAATGAAGAAGAAAGTATAGAGAAAAGTCATTTGGGCTATTATGATATCATGAGAATTGGATGGAAGGACAAATATGTAGGAGCTAATTATCTCTCTTGGTGGTACGGTAGGAATATGAAAATTCTTGTTAACATCATAAGAATAACAGAATCTCCTGATGACCGAATTCTAGTAATTTATGGTAACGGTCACTCTAAACTTTTAAATCAATTAACCAAAGAATCACAGTTTTATAATGTTATAAAACCTATGGAGATTTTGAAAGACTAAGTTTACGATGTTTATTTTCATAATGAAACACAACGTTTAAGATATGCTTTGTTTTAATGAAGTATATCGTCCGATAAATGAAGTTCGGGAATTCTATTCATAAAAACCATACAAAATTTACGGATGGCACCTTTGTATCAACAAATGCGGAATTCCTTGTTTAGGATTAAAAAAAGGTCACCATTGCTGTGTTTATCAGAATCCTAGAGGTTACGGACGAAATCAAAGAAGAGTTTAAAAAAATAACCCCAGCAAATTATACTGGGGTGTAAAATCAGATAGAAGTTCTTGAGTGTTCAAGAACTGACAAAGTCGAGTTAGCCCTCTTTATGGATTTCAACAGAGTGTGGGTAAGGAATTTCGATTCCTGCTTCGTCAAGAGCCAACTTGCAATTTTCATAAGTACCAAAGTAGACGTCCCAATAATCCTCTGGTTTGCAGTAAGGGCGAACAGCAAAATTGACTGAACTATCTGCCAATTCCATCACATTTACGGAAGGAGCAGGTTCTTGAAGTACTTTTGGGTTTGTAGTCAATACGTTCATTAAAACCTCTTTGGTCTTTTTAATATCCTCCCCATAGCCTACCCCGATTACCGTATCGACCCTCATTTTTCCTTCGGCAGTATAGTTGATAATATTCCCATTGGCCATAGCACCATTGGGTACTATCGCAAGTTTATTTTCTGGGGTAGTCAGTTTTGTGGTAAAAATTTCGATTTCCTTGACAACACCAAGCACTCCCTGAGCTTCAATTAAATCTCCGATACGATATGGCTTAAAAATCATTAGCAAAACCCCACCGGCAAAATTGGAAAGTGAGCCCTGCAAGGCAAGACCAATGGCTAAACCAGCGGCAGCAATGACCGCAGCAAAGGTGGTTACGTCCACGCCCAATCTGGAAATCACAACGATGATCAAGAATACCTTTAAGGTCCATGAAACCAAATTCAACAAAAATCGCTGAAGCGATTCGTCATATTTACTTTTGGACATAACCTTACGTGAGGTTCCGACGATTTTTTTTATAATCCAGGAACCTATTATGTAAATAAGGATAGCCGTAATCAATTTGGGACCAAATTCTTTGGCTAAATCAAGTCCGTAGGTAATCCATTCTTGTGCTTTTTCCATGATAAATTAAAGATTTTGTTAGTGTTCGTATTGTGAGACACTAAGTTAACAAGAAGGTCACAAAATTCTTGAAACGAATTTGATTGAAAACAAAAATCCCGTACTTCGACAGTACGGGATTTGTATGTATTGATTATCAGATTTTTAGCCTTTCAAAAACTTTCCAATTTCACCCAATCCTTCGCCATTATAATCTGATTTTTGAATAGCCTGCATCAATTGAACAATGTGCGCGGGATTCATATCCTTGCCTAGAACCCGAACAAGAGCAAACCCCATGTCCTTGCTATCTCCATAAATAATGACCTCATCTATAGCATTTTCGTTGCCAAGGTACTTAATTACTCCCCTACCATACTGCGAGTTGATTTTCATTAGCTCTACGAATTCCTCATCCTTCAATATCTCCTTCACTTTAGCTTTCTCCGCTTTGTATTCAGCAACGTTTTCCGATGTCTTTTTAAAGGCCAACATATTGAATTTTCTGAGGGATTCAACAGCTTCCCTTTGAGAAGAGGTCAAATCCACACCTTCCATTTTTAGTATACTGGCAGGCACATCAATGGCAATGAAGTTTGGGTTTTCTGAATTGTCCACATAATACTCCTGCAAACTTTGTTGGGAAGAACAAGAGGTTAAAAGAACAACACATACCACCAGCAAACTCTTGATTACATATTTCATCTGTATAGTTTTTTGATAGATTTTACTTTTTTTATTGGTGTTGAAAGATTCCATTCTGTTACAAACTGTATAATCTTCGTTTGAAACATTAGTTTCTTTCCACTTTTTTCAATCCTTTGTGCAGTTTCATTTTATTGGTCAAAGAACCTACTTTGGTCAAATCGATATCTCCGCTCATGGTGAGTAACACCGTTTCTATACCGTATTTGGCTTCTTTTTTGTCTTCCAGCCCCGTTACGAACATCAACAGTTCCTCAACATGGTTTTCATCTTTGCCATTCTTGATGTAAAACCGCACATTGGTATCTCCGTCTTTCACTTTCATTAGCTCTTCAAGGCGTGAAGATTTTACGTAACGCTTCATGGTGGCCATCATGTCCGCTGCCGCTCCTTCATCCTCCGAGACAAAGACTTTGATTCCGTCAATGCTCTTTGCCATTTCGGCAAATTCCCGGCTTTCCTCATCTTCATTATCAGCCATAGCCTCTGCAAAAATAAGGAGCATTCCCTTGCTTATGGTTACGGAACCTATTCTGTCAGAGTCTTCGAATCTGTCAAAGATTGATTGTGAAAAACCAAATGTTGGAATCAACAGAAGGCCAAAGACTATTATTGCTTTCTTCATGTCTAGTTTCCTTTTTCCCCTGCTTTGTTCAACTCCTCAGGAAGATTCATCTTTTTTGTAAGGGAATTGATCTTGTTCAAATCAATATCTCCCGTCAAAGACAACAAAACAGTCTCGAACTTTCTGCCATCAGCTTCTACATCTTTTAAACCCGTCACGAACATTAAAAGTTCACTTACATGGTCTTCATCCTTACCTTGCTTAATGTAGAACTTTACATTGGCATCTTTGTCCTTAACCCGCATTAATTCTTCCATTGTAGATGATTTTAAGTATTTACCCACAGAAACTTTCATATCGGCACCGATTTTCTCATCATCGGTGGTAAATACTTTAAGACTCTTCAAACTACTCGCAATATCCATAAAGTCTTGTGCTTCGGGGTCATCGACCTCGACATCAATTTTTGCCAAGAGATTGAACATGCTTTTGTTTACCACTACTGAAGTGACCTCATCCAAATCTTCATATTTATCGAATAGGGATTGTGAAAACCCGGTCGCAGGAAGTGCGGCAATTAGAAAAATTAAAATATACTTCTTCATCTTTTTTGTTTTAATCGTTGTTGTAAATTTTCTGTTTTGCGGCCTCAAACTCCTGTAAATAGGCTACCTTTTCGGTGCCTCGACCAAAGTTCTCCGCTAAGAGTTCGAATGCCTTTTTGGTTTCTTGGTACGCGAATTCTGCTTGTTTGCGTTCCCGATATTCGTTACCAAAATAAATTCCAAAGGTTAAAAGGGCCACGGCAGCAACGGAAATCCATTGGTAAAGGTTTCTTCTAGGTTTTAATGGAACCTGCTTGGTGTACCGCTCTTCTTTGGCAGCGGAAAAATAATTGAACATTGGTTTATATTGTTCCAAATGTGTTTCCACATTTTCTTGGGAAAAGTAATTTCTTAAGTCTTTTTCCTCGGCCACCGTTGTAGTGGCCTCAAAATACTTTTCCAAAAGTTTTTCTATTCTATCCAATTCCATAGCTATGTTTTTTTGCCAATTCCTCTCTTATTGTTTTTCTGGCTCTTGATAAGGTCACCCTCACTGCGGTGGGTTTCATGTCCAAGAGCTCACAGATTTCTTCAAATTCGTACTGCTCCACATCTCGAAGCTGTAATACCATTTTTTGTTGTTCTGGTAATGCTTCCATAATCTGTTCCATCAGCCTAATGCTATCCTTAGCCTCTATCTGCCGCTGAATGGAAACATTTTCATCGCGATAGTTACTGTGTACCAACTTAAGGTTGCTAGCCTGCTTTGACTTTAATCTGTCAAGACAAAAGTTCTTGGTCATGGTCATTGCGAACGCTTCAACATTTTTGTACTCCCCCATACTCTCGTTTTTCGACCAAAGCTTTAGCAGAACTTCTTGGGTAGCATCCTCAGCTTCTTCCTTAGATACCAATAGTCGCTTTGCTAAACGGTACAACTTGTCCTTAAACGGCATTACCACATTAATGAACTCACTCTGTTGCATGGTTGTTTTTAGTTGTTTGGAAGCTTAAATTTCTTCCTACACTATCACGACGACGTATATCGAAATTTGTTACAAATAATTTGAATTCTCCATAGATGTCTCTATTTTGCAAGATAAATCAAACCTGGGAAAAGTGGTTCAGCCCATTCTTCCGACCAGCCTCGACCAGTATTGGAACGAATTTTGAGGAAGTATTCAAAAAATTTAGCTATGAAAAAAATGATTTGGCTGGTCCCAGCACTAGCCCTATTTGTACTTGGGTGCAACGATGATGATGATGGCATCATCGATCTCAATACAGATGATTTTCCCGTACAGAGTTTTATGTGGTCAAGTATGAATCTGTGGTATTTTTGGCAAGCCGAAGTACCTGATTTGGCTGATGACCGCTTTTCCACAGACCAAGATTTTGTGCAATTCGCCCAAAGTCAATCTAATGAGGAAGCTTTTTTACAGAACTTACTCTTCTCTGAAGATCGGTTTACTTTTTGGGACGAAAACTATGAAAATCTAGTAAATAATCTATCCGGAATCTCCAGAAGCAATGGTCTGGAATTTGGTCTGGTTCAATTTTCGGGCAGCAATGATATATTTGGGTATGTACGATACGTATTACCCGATTCAGACGCTTCTACCAAAGATATCTCAAGAGGAGAAATTTTTACTAGAGTAGATGGTCAGCGATTGAACCTAAACAATTATGCTGACCTCCTATTTGGAAACAACAATACCTACACGTTAGGTATGGCCGACATAACCGATGGACAGATTACTGATAATGATAAGGAAGTAACATTGACAAAGGTTGAGGGTTTTGTTGAGAACCCTATTTTGGTTGCGGAAACTTTGGATGTTGGCGGAACCAAGATTGCCTACCTCATGTACAATCGTTTTTTAAGTAGTTTTAATCAACAGCTAAACAATGCCTTTGCTGAATTTATAAGTGAAGGGGCTACCGAGTTGGTGTTGGATATGAGATACAATCCCGGAGGTAATGTAAATACTTCGCGTTTACTGGCGAGTATGGTTTATGGTACCAACACATCTGAACTTTATATAAGACAACGTTGGAATGCAAAAATTCAAGAACAACTAAGTACCGCCCAGCTCGAAGATTATTTTGCCGATTCCTTTAAAATTAATGAAGGTACGGAGAATGAGGTCACTATACCATTGAACTCTTTGAATTTAAATCGTGTTTATGTTTTGGCCACCAATAGTTCAGCTTCTGCAAGTGAGTTGGTCATGAATGGTCTGGCACCCTACGTTGAAGTAATACATGTAGGTGAAACTACAAGGGGCAAAAACGAATTTTCAATAACACTGGTAGACGATCGTCAAAATTCCTTTATCTATAATGATGAGAGGGAAAACCAAATCAACCCAGAAAATAGTTGGGCCATTCAACCTTTGGTAGGTAGAAACGAAAATGCGGACGGGTTCTTTGATTACACCGATGGATTACCTCCAAACATTGTACTCGAGGAAGACCTAGAAAACTTAGGGATTTTAGGCGACCCAAACGAGCCACTTTTAGCTAGGGCCATAGAAGCAATAAACAGTGTTTCTACCCGAAAAGCTACTGTTGATATTCGTATGCCCGCCAAGGCATTTACTGGGTCTAATATGGAAACTGTGCTGAGGGATAAAATGTTCCTTGATAAACCACTGACATTAAAACTAAACGAATAAAAAAGCGGCATATGCCGCTTTTTAATTTTCTGCTACGCTCTGGTAAGGCTTAACGACCTATACTTGTTTTTTAGTCTTTCAGGAATATGAATCGCATTAGGATGAAAAAGACCCGCCAATAATTCAATCCCATCGACCAAAGTACTTACTGACGACTGGGTGAACATTTCAAAATCCGCGATAAATACTGAATTGTTTTTTACCGCCGCCAAGTCTTTCCATTCTTTCTTAGCCGTAAGAATATGTAGTTCTTCAAAAGTCCGATCTACTGTAAATCCACAAGGGGCAATTACCAGAACCTCAGGATTGTATTTAACAATTTTGTCCCATTGGGTCACAATACTGTCGCCAGATGGGTTCGAAAGCATATCTATGCCTCCAGCCAGTCCTATTTGATGGGGAATCCAGTGACCACAATTGAATATCGGGTCCAGCCATTCCATAAGCATCACCCTTTTGGGTAATACCTTAGCCGCTCGTAATGCATCAACCACCCCATGAACTCTCTTATTCATGTTTTCTAAATAAGCATAGGCTACTTCTTCCCTGCCCATTGCTTTTGCAATGGTAATAGCCGATTTAAAAACATCATCCAAGGATTGCGGACTTATTGAAATCAACTCAGGTAGTTTTGGCAGTTTGGCAACCGCGGCAGCTGTACAAGCAGTATCTATTTGACAAATATCACACATGTCTTGCGTGAAAATCACCTCTGGTGAGATTGCCTCCAAAAGGGGTTCATCAACATAGTACAAATCCTTACCTTGATGTTTACTTGCCGAAAACAAAGCATCTATTTCCAGACTCGACAGATTTTTGCCCTCCAGAATACAGCGAACCACGGGTTTCTTTTCCTTTAAGGCCAGTTCAGGACACTCAAAAGTGACACCAAACAAATTCTCATTTAGACCCATATCGTAAATCATTTGGGTGACTGCGGGCATAAAAGAGCAAACCTTAACCATAATAGGTGTTTTAGCTAGAAGTTGAGATTGAAACCTGCATTGATGTTTCTGCCTCGAGTGGTAAATCCGAATACTTCGGCAAAATCTTCATTCAATAAATTATTACCACTCAGGAACAACTTCAATTTATTGGGCATCAATTCATGTTCAAGATACAAATTCACCAAGGAAAAAGCATCCAAGGTAACATCAGTAAAAGTTGTAAAATCCGTATCCAATCTTTCCCCTGTGTAGGCATAATCCAAAGAAACATTGGTCGAATCGCATAGTTGATAGCTCACATTTAAGTTGGCTTTGTGCTCCGGGATTCTTATAGCATTATCTCCCTGTCTATCGGTAAAAGTGTAGTTGGCGCTTAACGAAAGTTTTTCAGACGGTGACCAAAATGCCTCGAATTCAATACCGCTTACATCTATTTCGTCTGCCACATTGATGCTTACAAAATTCTGATCAAAACCAATGGTGTTCTTCTCATTTCGGTCAAAGTATAAAGCACTGACCCTTAGCTTTTCGTTGATGAAGTACTCAACTCCTCCTTCAATGGTTCTGTTTTCCTCAGGCTCTAAATCAGGATTAGCACCAAAATCACCAAATAATTGAATCAGATTAGGTGTAATGTAAGAAGTGGCATAGGAACCAAGGAGTTTAATGTATCCTGTTGAAGTTGGAAATGCATAAGAAGGGTTCACATTATATACAAAATGGCTTCCATATTCTGAATGGTTATTGAGCCTTGCACCCGTGTTCAGGTTAAAGCCAAAATCAGAAACATAAACCACATTGATGTAAGGATCAATGATGGTAAAATCAGCCTCATTAGTAAAAACGGCCTCATCTTTAAGGTAGTTCACCCCTAAAATCGTATGCCATTTATCAGCAAAAATGTACTTGTTGTATACATCAAGCACCCAGTTTTTTCCATCAAGCATGCTTTCTCCAAACGTGCTTTGGGTATCGGTTTCGTAATCGGTGTAGGCCGTATTTAAGTGGATTGAGCCTTTTTTGTACTTAAATGACGAGGATATTCCGACCCTTTCTTGGGTAGTACTATTTTGGTTTGGTGCTTCAGTCAAATCGGCATCAAACTCATTATTAAACCTGGTCTGGTTTCCATAAATGGACAGTTCAAACTTCTTGGAGAATTGATATCCAAACTTTACCTCAGTGCTGAACTGTGAAAACACATCCTCTTCATTTTCTGGGGTTACCGCTGCCGATAGACCACTGGAATATCGGTTTGAAAAATTAACCCCATAGGAAAACTTGTCCAATGTGCCGTTTACCGAGGCACTGTTCTGAAAATTAGCCAAATTGTAGTTTTGGTCATCTGCCGTTTGATTGGTTCCCATACTAGATTGGAAGTTTGCCGAAATGGGTTCTTTGGAGTTCTTCTTGGTGGTAATATTGATGACAGCCGTCGCGGCATTCGTTCCATACAAGGTACTCGCAGCCCCTTTGATAATCTCTATGGATTCAACGTTGGCTGTTGACAGTAATCGCAAATCGTATTCCTGGGAAAACGACGCAGGGTCAGAAACCCTTACCCCGTCAATAATCACGAGGGCTTGTCTACCTCTACCGCCTCTGGCAAAAACACCAAATACAGAACCATCACGGCCTCGGCTTCCAGCAATTTCAATTCCGCTTTTGGTGTTGATAATTTCGGCAACGGTTCTACCTTGATTGCGTTCCAGCTCCGCAGTTGGAATTTTGATTACGGTCTTACCGGAATTTTCTCTTTTCAGTTCAAACCGTGAATCACTCACCACAACTTCTTGTAGCTGGGTGACTTGAATGGAATCTTGCTGTTCTTCTTGCGCAAAAAGAAATTTTCCTGCCAGAATCGCAGCGCCTAACACTAAATACTTTTTTTTCATTTTCGTTTACATGAATAAACGGGAGAGTAGTATGTCTGTACCCATACGTAAACTTTTATCCCGAAAGTTTAACTTATTTTGTTTGAATTTGGCAGGTCTCCTGACTTGTGTCTCGCCGACTACCTTCCCGCTCAAATGGGCAGTGGTTTTGAAGTTGTGGCAAGCATCTCTTTTATTTTTGAGACTAAACTTACAGTTGCGGGAACAGTTCTGGTCTTTCACCAGATTCCCTTTTAATCGTACAAGAAAACATTCTGTACGAACCAAAATTCAGTGCGAAAGTAATCATTCTGTTTAATCTTTTTTTGCAAAAGTTAATTAATCTTACATTTGGCACTATGGTTAAAAAAATCGTTACCAACTCTATTTTCACAGCCTTGGTTTGCCTTCTGTTAAGCGGTTGCCAAGAGAAAAAAAAGCCTCTCTTGGTTGAACAAAACAAGGCAGAAACCCATATTCAACATGCTTCTGGGTTTACCATTAAAAAAAGTGAAATCTTAACTGAGATAAGGGTTTCCTCGCCTTGGCCTGGGTCAGAAAGAACATTTACCTATGCGTTGGTTCCAAGGGAAAAATTGGCTACAATAACACTTCCAAGAGATGCTTATGACGCTATTGTAGCGACCCCTGTTGAATCTATGGTATTGACCTCAACCACCCATATTCCTTCTTTGGAAGCGCTCGGAGTTTTGAACACTTTTGTAGGATTCCCCAACACCGATTTAATTTCATCCGAAAAAGCAAGGGAAAGAATTGACTCTGGTCAGGTAAAAGAGCTGGGGACCAATGAAAATATCAACACTGAGATAGTCTTGGAGCTGAATCCTGAAGTAATTATGGGTTTCGGAATCAATGATACCAACAAAGCCTATGAGACGCTCAAGCAATCTAATTTGCCCGTGGTGTACAATGGGGACTGGACCGAACAAACCCCTCTCGGCAAAGCGGAATGGATAAAGTTTTTCGCTCCTTTTTTCCATAAGGAAAAAGAGGCCGATAGCATTTTTCAAAGCATCGAAAAATCGTATAAAGAGATTAAACTTCTTGCGCAAAACGCTACCACCAAGCCCACGGTGCTGACCGGTGGACTTTACAAGGATGTTTGGTATATTTCTGGGGGAAAAAGCTGGATGGCGCAGTTTTTAAAGGATGCCAATTCCAATTATCTCTGGGCTGAAACCGAGAATACCGGAAGTATTGGATTAAGTCTGGAAGCCGTCTTGGAAAGGGCTGAAAAGGCGGATGTTTGGTTAAACCCCTCGCTCCATTCTTCTTTCAAGGAACTGGAAGAAGCCAATTCGCATTACAAACAGTTCCAAGCGTTCTCGGCCAAAAAGGTTTTTTCCAACGCGGTAAAAAAGGGAGAGACCGGAGGCTTATTATTCTATGAATTGGCTCCACAACGTCCCGATTTAGTTTTAAAGGATTTGATTCATATTCTTCATCCCGAATTACTGCCCGATTATCAACCCACCTTCTATTTGCCGCTGGAGTAAATGCATCAACCTAAATCATATCGTTCTGCCTTTGTGCTCATTTTTGTGGCATTGGTACTTGCATGGATTCTAAATATAAGTTCAGGTTCGGTGAGCATTCCATTTGAAGCCCTGATTGCATCCCTGTTTGGTGGTGAGGTCAGAATCAGTTCTTGGAACTATATTATTTGGAACTATCGCATCCCCAAGGCTTTCACCGCCGTCTTGGTTGGAGGTGGACTTTCGCTAAGTGGTCTTTTGATGCAGACCCTGTTTCGAAACCCTTTGGCAGGACCTTTTGTACTGGGTATCAGTTCGGGTGCCAGTTTGGGAGCGGCACTTCTCTTAATGGGAACCTCTTTGATTGCCGGCTTTGGCTCATATGCCTTTTTAAGCGATGTTTCCTTGGCCATTGCGGCCAGTATCGGAAGTTTTTTGGTCCTTTTGGTGGTTTTACTTGTGGCCAATCGTATTAAGGATACCATGGCCTTGCTTATTATCGGATTGATGTTTGGAAGTATCACGGCGGCCATTGTTAGTGTGCTGGCCTACTTCTCCACAGCTGAAAATCTACAACGTTTTATTTTTTGGTCTTTCGGCAGCGTTGGAAATCTATCTCCCTCCCAAGTTTTTTTGTTAACCGGAATCGTAGTTCTGGGGATTGTGCTCAGTATTTTTTCGATTAAAAGACTGAATGCCTTTTTACTGGGAGAAAACTACGCACAAAGCATGGGGGTATCCTTAAAAAAGTCCAGATTGGTCATTATAATCGCTACAGGAATACTTGCTGGAGGCATTACGGCCTTTGCCGGGCCTATTGCTTTTGTGGGGTTGGCTGTGCCTCATTTGACACGTCAAATCTTTGATACTATGGAACATCGTATCCTGATTCCCGCTGTTTTTCTTTATGGAGCCATCTTGATGCTGCTGTGCGATACCATAGCGCAATTACCAAACTCAGCAAACATCCTGCCCATAAATGCCATAACTTCACTTGTTGGCGCACCTGTTGTAATTTGGTTATTGGTTCGAAAACGTAAAATGCTGTTCTAATGTCCGCAGAGAATATCCGCATAGCAACAAAACACTTGACCATTGGGTATCCCTCCAAAACGGTGGCATCCAACATCAATTTTTCATGCCGTACGGGAGAATTATGTGCCATTATTGGGGTAAACGGTGTTGGAAAATCAACTTTACTGAGAACCCTTGGGAATCTGCAGCCCAAACTATCTGGGGAAATTAGATTGAGGGAAAAGACTTTTTCCAGTTATTCATCACTCCAATTGGCCAAGGAGCTCAGTGTGGTTTTAACGGAGCAGACGCCATCCAAAAACCTAACCGTAGAAGAATTGATTGCATTGGGTCGGCAACCCTATACCAACTGGATAGGGACACTTACCAAGCAGGATAAGAAACAAATACAGAAAAGTATCGAAGCCTTCTTGCTGGGCGACCTGCAACAGCGAAAATGCCATGAGCTAAGCGATGGACAATTGCAGCGCGTGTTTATCGCAAGGGCCATGGCCCAAGATACCCCCCTGATTTTATTGGATGAACCCACCACGCACTTGGATTTGTTCCACAAAGTCCAGATTTTAAAACTTCTGCAACGTTTGGCCCATGACCAGCAAAAAACAATCGTTTTCACCACCCACGAAATTGATTTGGCGATTCAATTGTGTGATAAAATTTTGATTTTGGATGGAAAGGACAATCCTTTCGGAGAACCGTGCCAACTGATTGAAGAAAAACATTTTGAACAGCTTTTTCCAAAGGAAATGGTGGTGTTTGACCCAAAAACAGGTTCTTTTAAGGTCAATAAATGATGACGCTGAAAGACGTTCCTATCTACAGGGATCCTTTATCTTTATCTGAAGAAATGTTTCTATGAGTACAGAGTTGATATACGTATTAATTGGACTAATGTCCATTATTGTTGGATTGGTATTTGGGATGTATATTCAAAAATTGAAGACCAAATCCAATGAGAGCATTTGGATAGAGAAAGAAAAGCAATCTTCCGGAATAATCGAAAAAAGTCAAGTTGAACTGAAAAAGCTAACCGACGACAACTCTCAGCTTAAGGTTGATTTGGCGACAGAAAAAACTCAACACGATAATCTAAAAAACAGATTTGGTGAGCAGAAAGAAGACCTAGAAAAACTACAGGAAAAATTCACCAAGGATTTTGAAATCTTAGCCAATAAGATACTCGAGGATAAATCAAAAAAATTCACTGAAAGAAACAAGGAGAATATTGAAAGCATCCTAAATCCACTGAATAAAAAAATCAAAGAGTTTGAGGAGAAAGTAGAAAAATCCCAAAAGGAAAACATCAGTATTCATTCTGCATTAAAGGAACAACTCCTTAACCTTCAAAACCAAAACCTAAAAATTACCCAAGAAGCCGAAAACCTTACCAAAGCCTTGAAAGGTGACAGTAAAATGCAAGGAAACTGGGGGGAACTTGTGCTTGAGCGGGTTTTAGAAAAATCAGGATTGGAAAAAGACAGGGAATACAGTGTGCAACAGTCCTTTACCCGAGAAGATGGCAGCAGGGTGATGCCCGATGTTATTATTCATCTACCCGATGGAAAAAAGATGGTTGTGGACTCCAAAGTGTCCCTAACGGATTACGAACGTTACACGAATGCGGATGAGGAGAACAGGGCGCG
>NZ_JANQIH010000031.1 GCF_028282265.1 Allomuricauda sp. | reverse complement strand
ATTTTGGACGATGAGGTAGTGGGAGTTTTTCGAAAGGGAACAGCACTTTTGATTTTGACCAGACATAATGGCTTTTTTATTGAAGAGAATGATTCTTTACGAAAATGGGAAATAAGTAGCAATGAACTCCTGGCCGAGGTCAGTATTTATAGTGGCATTCAATTAAAGGACGGTAGTTACGCCCTAGGTACCATTTCTGATGGGTTGATTCTTCTTGACCCGGAAGGTAAGCTACTAAATCAAATTAATCAGGCAAATGGGCTTCGCAACAATACCGTTTTATCACTTTTTGAGGACTTTCACGGTAACGTTTGGCTGGGTCTGGACAATGGCATCAGCTATGTAAACCTGAAGTCGCCTTTCAAGGTATATCATGACGATAAAGGCTTGGTAGGAAGTGTTTATGACGCCATAGTCAAGGAGGATATACTATATCTCGGTACCAACCAAGGTCTTTTTTACAGGGATTTGAAAGATGGTATTTCGGACTTTGAGTTAATTGAGGGCACACAAGGTCAAGTATGGTCGTTGAGCATCCACAAGAACACTTTGTTCTGTGCCCATCACTCGGGTACTTTTGTCATAGTGGGCAACGAAGCCACCAAGATTGCCGATATCCCAGGAACATGGAAGGTTGCCGATGTAAAGGACAGGCCCGAATTGCTTTTACAAGGAAATTATGATGGACTTTACATTCTTGAAGAAGGTGAAGACAAATGGAAGGTTCGGAACAAGCTTTCAGGATTTGACCATTCATCCAGATATTTTGAAACGTTGGGACAATCCATTTTAATAAATCATGAATATAAGGGTGTTTTCAATGTAGAAGTCGATGATAATTTTAGAGCGGCGAAAACGGTCACGGTAGATAGTTTGGTAAAAGGCTCCAATTCGAGCCTTATTAAATTCAAGGGTGAGTTGCTATATGCATACCGAAAGGGAATTCTCAAATATAATACGAGTAAAAAAGACTTTGTCAAGGATTCTATTTTCAGTGAAATCTACTCCGAAGATGAGTATATTTCCGGAAAGCTTATTGTAGATGACAAAAATGGCTATCTATGGGTTTTCTCCGATTCACATTTAAATTATGTCACCAGTGGAAATCTTGCCGGCATACCTAAAATTGAGAAAGTACCCTTGTCACAGAACGAAAGAAGCGGCATCATTGGTTATGAGAGCATTTTTGGACTTGATGACAATAAATCATATCTATTGGGTGCAAGCTCAGGATACATAATACTGAACTTGGAAGGTTTTCAAGTTCCAGATTTTTCGATTCGCATCGGTAGAATAACAAAAACTGGGAAAAATCTTGGAGAGAAAGACAGGCAAGCTGTTATTTTGAATCAGGAAGGGTCTTTTGGGAGCGAGGAGAACAACTTTAAGATTACGTACCATGCGACGGTGTATGACCGGTTTCTTAAGCCGCAATACCAATACCAGTTGTTGGGTATGTATCCAAACTGGAGCGAATGGTCCGAAAATTCAAGTACGACCTTCGAAAACCTTCCCCCAGGTGACTACACCTTTAAAGTAAGGTCAAGAATAGGGGATAAGACGGCAAGGAATATGGCCACGTACTCTTTTTCAATCGCAAAGCCCTGGTATACGTCAAACTTGATGGTTGCATTTTATGTTTTGGGCATACTGCTAACTTCAATTATGATTCACAACGCCTATAAGCGCTATTATCATAGAAGACAGGAGAAAATAGTTGAACGGAACAAAAGAAAAATGGCGTTGGCCCAAGCAGAAAACGAAAAGGAAATCATAAGAATAAAGAATGAACAATTAAGGGAAGAAAACAAAAGCAAAAGCAATGAGTTGGCAGCTTCAACCATGAGCATTATTAGAAAGAATGAGTTGCTCGCCAAAATAAAGGAACAACTCGTGACCTATGTAAAAGATAAGGATGCAATAAAGCCAATCATTAATACAATTGATGGTAGCCTAGACCAAAGAGATGATTGGGAAATGTTCAAGGAAGCATTCAATAATGTGGATAGAAAATTTCTGAAAAAACTTAAAAAGGCTCATCCTAATCTCTCACCTAATGACATACGGTTATGTGCTTATTTGCGCTTGAATCTTTCCTCAAAAGAGATTGCCCCATTACTCAACATATCTTCCCGAAGCGTGGAAATCAAGCGATATCGATTGCGAAAAAAAATGAACCTGAGTCATGACGAAAACCTAGTGAACTATATTCTTAAGCTCTAGCTTACCCAAGGGGCTTTTTCTTTACCTCAACATTACCTATACAACACCATTTTTAACAAGAAATATCTTCTTCTGCTTCCTACCTCTTAAAGCCTTTGAAACCGGGGGTTTTTATCAATTTGATAAAAAAATGCATCTTTTTTTACGATGTATATTTTTTGTAGAGGTAAATTTTATGGACTTCCTATTTATTTAGGATATGTTTAACCTTCTGACAAGTGGATTAACATCATTGTTTTGTTGATCTGTCAAAAGGACACGTAGCAAGTACCACTTCCTCAGAACTAAACTAAAACTAACAACTTATGAGAAAAAATTTACTGAGATTACTACTCTACTTGTTCACATTGGGAATCTATGCTCAAGCTGATCAAGTCTCTGTCGTTACCAACGAAGAGGGAATGAAGTTAGTGGTCAACGGGGAGGATTTCATGATCAATGGGATGAACTGGGACTATATTCCCATTGGCACCAATACCGTAAATGCCCAATTCTGGGAAAAGTCAGATGATATTATCAAGGCTGGACTTGATACAGAAATGTCCCTATTAAAGAATATGGGTGTCAATGTTATTCGTCAATATACTGGTGTTCCTGCAAAATGGATTCAGTACATCTACGAGAACTACGGCATCTATACCATGCTAAATCACTCTTTCGGGCGGTACGGTCTAACAATTGATGGTGTTTGGACCCCGGTTACCATTTATGATGACCCTGCAACCATGGAATTGTTGATGAGTGACATGAAAGAATTGGTCGAGGGATACAAAGACACACCCGGACTTCTACTTTATTTATTAGGGAACGAAAACAACTATGGACTCTTCTGGGCTGGAGCCGAAACCGAAGATTTCCCAGATGATGAGGGAAGAATTCAGTTTATTGGTGAAAGTAGGGGAAGACCCATGTATCGTTTAATGAACGAAGCAGCAAAAATGATGAAGTCCATGGACTCATCCCACCCTGTAGCAATATGTAATGGAGATGTTCTCTTTATTGACATTGTAGCTGAGGAATGTAAAGATGTCGATATCTATGGAACAAACACCTATAGGGGAGTTTCTTTCGGGGATATGTTCCAAGTGGTAAAGGATAAGCTTAACAAACCGGTCATGTTTACTGAGTTTGGTGCAGATGCTTTCAATGCCATTGAAAATAAGGAGGATCAATTATCCCAAGCATACTATATGGTAGGCAACTGGAAAGAAATTTATGAAAATGCTGCAGGTCTGGGAAAAGTTGAGAACTCCGTCGGAGGATTCACCTTTCAGTTTAGCGATGGTTGGTGGAAATTTGGTTTTGATGATCGAGAAAATGCTGATGTTCACGATAACAACGCTTCTTGGTCCAACGGAGGTTATGCAAGGGATTTAGCCTACGAGGGAGCAAATAACATGAATGAGGAATGGTTTGGTATATGTGCCAAGGGTGCAACTAATCCTAGAGGACTCTATGATTTATACCCAAGAGCTGCATATTACGCATTAAAGGAAGCCCATAAGCTCAATCCCTATGAGGAAGGAGTTGACATGGACTTTTTGAACAACCATTTCGATAACATCGAATTAATGGATGCGGTGTTAAGGGCACGTGGAGATAAAGCAGCCTTGACAGGCGAGCAAAGTAACTTGCTACGCATTAGCAATCTTCAAGCCAAGTTGGCAACTTTTAGTACAGGAGGTAGGTTAATTGCAACACCTGACGAACCTGATCCTGATAGAGATCCTAATGTATTTCCCAATCAATTGGGATTTGACCACATGCAGTCTTACTTCGTTGGGGTAGAAGGTAATCCAGCACCGAACATGCGTGCAGAAGTTAACGTAAACGTTGTGGGTAATGTCGCCCAAAACCCGATTAACGAAATCTTTTACGAGAACAACGCTCGTCCTATTGATGTGAGTACAGATCAGGGTAACGTGGTTGTTTCTGATGTGAACAGAGTACGGGTCTATCAAGCGGAATTTGAATGGAATGCTAAAGAGTTCGATTTACGAGGATTCTATAGAACAGGACACTATCACTGGGGGTATGAAGGGGACTTCTTTGGTTTCTACCCAGAAGCAAACTACGGACCAAACCTGGACATTTATAATGGTGAGATTTTAGGTGCCGAAATTGATGGTAAAGGAGCATTAAAAGGTTTAAAAGCTGCTATTGGGCCGCAGTTGTGGTGGGGAGCCAATCCTACTATGTTGTTCAAGTATCAAAGACATATTGCGAAGTTCGATGTCACCGGTATCTACCAAAGAGATTTTGAAACGAATATTGTTTTTGATGAAAATGGGCGCAGGGTCTTGGATGTTGACCAATTACGTAGTGGTGTTGTTCCACCTTGGCCTACTGAGCGTGCTTCTTTAGCAATAGAAAGAGAGTTTGGCAAATTCGGAGTTATGGTAGGTGGTATTTGGGCCGGTAGCCCTATTAACGGTACTCCGTTCCAAGATGTAAGGGGTACTCCTGGCAACTATGTTGTTTTTGAGGATAGAATCCAAGGAAGTGATAACTGGGGAGGTAAGCTCAAGATTACCTATGAAGGAGGAAAGTTCAATTGGTATGGACAAGCTTCAGCTATGGGCTTAATTGCCAATGGTGGTGCTGACCAAACAATGACCTTTACAGGGTGGAAACTTAGGGATACAGGGAGCGGTAATGTAACCAGCGTTTTTTCTGGATTCACTTTTGCCGCTGGGAACTTTCAGATTGCACCCAATTTTATGTGGCAAAGACCAATCGTAGATGCAATGCCCCAAGATGTGCAGGCTCCTGGCCGATTAAGGAATATCATTGATGACCCTTTCGCTGTGCGATGGAATCGTGAGACTACAGCCGGAGAGATATTGTTGACTTTTGACCCTACACCTGGAACATGGATGTACGAATGGGACAACGATAGGGCGGAAGATGCCAAGTTTGCAATGAATCTTGGTTTTGTATACCGCCATCTACCAACGGCGATGGACGGCCATATTGGTTTTCAAGCCGATCGTAGTATTCTTATTTTCCCTGATTCCGCACCCGCGGAAGACCTATGGGAAATCCATTCCAGAATGGTTTCCAAACTTAGCCCAGATTTGGGACTAATTGGGAATTTCTACTACGGAAACGGTCAGGCGAATGGTGACAGTGACCGATTGATAAAACGTTTCGGAGGAGATATAAGGGGGATTTACAAGAAGATGAAATTGGAAACCCATGTAAGGGTAAATGATTGGGGGCCTTATGATTACCATAGGGATTTCAACTTGACCTTCCCGTTGCAGTTGATGTTGGATATTTCTACAACATTGGGTAAACCAGATTGGTTTATTTTACCGAGTACACAGATTGGAATCCGAGGTACATGGCGCTCATTAAATGAGTTCTCTCCTCGGTATTCTCCCAATTTAACTCCACCTGATACATTCAATCAAGAACCTATTTTAAGCCCAGTAGGGTTTGATAACGGTCAAGAATGGGAAATCATGACTTACGTACATATCAATATCGGGAAATAAAAAGATTGAAAAATGAAAAATAATAGATATACATACTTAGGTTTAATACTTCTCTTGGGCTTTGGCGTTGTCGTTTTTTCAAGTTGTGAAAGAGACTTTTCAGAAGATGTGGAGTTTGCTACGTTTCCTGTAAATCCAGACATATTTACTGATGCTCCAGTAGGGTTGACTGATGAATTTTTTCAATCCTTCGATCCCGCTACGGGAGCAAATACTGAAGGTTTTGGTACTGATGATAATGTTGCTTTTGAAGGGTCATCTTCCATACGGATTGATGTTCCCGCTCCAGATGATCCTGACGGTAGTTTTATTGGAGGTATTTTCTTGGATCGTGGCGAAGGTAGAAACCTAACCGGATTCGATGCCCTCACCTTTTATGCAAAGGGTTCTACGACTGCCACCATTGGCGAAGTAGGTTTTGGAACCGATTTTGAAGAAGATGAATTTGCAGTAATTGCCCAAAACATAAGCTTATCTACCGATTGGCGAAAAGTTATTATTCCTATTCCCGATCCGTCCAAATTGATACAGGAAAGAGGAATGTTCTTTTTCTCCGCAGGATCACAAAGTACCAATGGTTTTGGCTATACCTTTTGGATTGACGAGTTACGTTTTGAAAAATTGGGTACGATAGCACAACCAAGTCCAGCTATATTTTCTGGACAGGATCTTTCCTCTCCGGCGGTAAACGGTATTGAGTTTACGATTACAGGTCTTACGCAAACATTTAATTTGGCCACTGGTTTAAATCAAACGGTTTTTGCAGCTCCTGGTTATTTCGATTTTACTTCATCAGATAACTCGGTGGCAATAGTTGATGAATCAGGGGGAATTTTGGTAATAGGGGCAGGCAGTACTTCCATTACGGCCCAATTGGCTAATGTTGGGGCCTCAGGTTCCTTGGAAATTACTTCCAATGGGGTTTTACCAAAAGCCCCACTCCCTATGGAATTGGCTGCGAATGTGAGTTCTATCTTCAGTAACGAATACACAAATGCAGTAGAAAGTATTTTTAATCCGCCTTTTGGTGGATCTACGACCGGCTTTCAACTGTTTCCTAACGATGATGATGAGGTGTTGGTGTATACCAATAACAACTTTACGGGAGTTGTTTTCACCAATACGTTGGATGGTACTGATCGCACAACACTTAATATTGACGTATACCCGCTTGATGAGTCCACGGCTGTGGAAGTACAGATTCGAGATGTTGGTCCTAATCAAGTATTGGAAACCAATGTTTTTACAGGACTTCCTGATGGGGACGATGCCGACCGAAGATTTTTGGTAGATGGCTTGACACCTGGACAGTGGACTTCTGTTGAAATTCCTTTGGACGGAGATTTGGCTGCTCAAAAGAACAATCTTGGAGCACTCATTTTAGCTGGTGGACCTAACTTCATATTTGATAACATTTACTTTTTTACGGAATGATGTTGTCTTTAAAGTCGAAAAAAATGATTATGAAATATATACAGATGAAAACAATACAATCCATGGCGTTGAAATGCCTCATGGTAATCTCGCTTGGGCTTATATCAGGTTGTGAAACAGATGAAACACAGACAGTGGCTACACTTACCAATTTGGTGCTGAGCGAAGAATTTGACACTGATGGAGCACCTAACAGTGACGTATGGAGCTTCGACATTGGTACTGGCGTCGACGGTTGGGGAAACCAAGAGTTGCAGTATTATACGGACAGGTTGGATAACGTTCGGGTGGAAAATGGGGTTTTGCTTATTACAGCACGTGAAGAATCTTTTGAAGGATCTTCATACACTTCCGCCAGACTGATTACCCAGGATAAATTTGAACAGCAATATGGGCGTTTTGAAGCCAGAATACGGCTGCCATTTGGCCAAGGAATATGGCCAGCGTTTTGGTTGCTGGGAGCAGATATTGATGAAAATCCTTGGCCGGGGGCTGGGGAAATCGACATCATGGAATATCGAGGACAAGAGCCATCAATTCTTGTTGGGAGTGTGCATGGACCAGGGTACTTCGGTGGAGATGCCATTTCCAAGGAATATACCTTAGAAAATGACCGCTTTGATACAGGATTCCATGTTTTTGGAATCGAATGGGGTCCAAATTTCATCAACTTCTATGTAGACGATGTTCTCTACAATCAAATTACCCCTGAGGATGTTGACGAAGAGACCGATGGCGAAGGTGTTTGGGTATTTAACAAGCCTTTTTTCATCCTGGTCAATGTGGCGGTTGGTGGCACTTTTGTGGGACCTCCCAATGCTGAGACTCAATTTCCCCAAACTATGATTGTTGACTATGTGCGGGTTTACGAAAATTAATAAACTAAACTAACTTCTATAAAAATGAAACTATTACTTAACAGAGCCAGGATTCTATCGATTTTGATTTTGGCCGTATCCTTTTTAGGATGTGAGGATGATGATGATGCCAATGGACTACCTGAAGTGGTAGCGGCCTTTACACAAACGCAGATTGAAAACTCAGGGGTTGTGTCCTTTATCAACATTTCAGAAAATGCAGATTCGTTTGAATGGGATTTTGGAGATGGAACAACATCTACTGAGATTGATCCAATTAAAACCTTCGCTGAGGGAACCTTTACCGTAACGCTAACTGCATCAAATGTAGCTGGGGCTTCCAGCACAGTTACCGACGAATTGACCATAGACTTACCCGATGCTCCACCACCTTTTGACAGTGGGCTCTTGGCCAATGGTGATTTTGAAAATGGAACAGAGGGTTGGAGCGGTAATGCCGCTAATGTTCAAACAGAGGGAGGAAATAGCTTTAATTTTGCCAATGTAGAAACTGCGGGTGACGCCTTTAACGTGAACTTAAGCCAAGTTTTAGAACTTACCCAGGGAACAAACTACATTTTAACCTTTGATGCGTCTTCCGATAGAGCTAGAACCATAATTGCAGGGATTGGTCTTAACGTAGATCCCTTTACCAGTAATACTGAAACTGTTGATTTAACCACAGAAACGCAAACTTTCACTTTAGAGCTTTCAGCTGCCGCTTTTGGCGGTGCAGATAGCCGTGTACTATTTGACATGGGTGCTGCTGTTGGAACGGTAGTGATAGATAATGTATCGCTAGTTGCAGGTGGAGATGGAGGTTTTGATGGCGGATTACTAGTTAACGGAGGTTTTGCGGATGGACCTGAACCATGGAGTGGAAATGCACTTAACGTTCAGACAGATGATAATGGAAACAACTTTAATTTTGCCAATGTAGAAACTGCGGGCGACGCCTTTAATGTGAACTTAAGCCAAGTTTTAGAACTTACCCAGGGAACAAACTACATTTTAACCTTTGATGCGTCTTCTGATAGGGCAAGAACTATGATTGCTGGAATTGGTCTTAACGTAGATCCCTTTACCAGTAGCACGGAAACTGTTGATTTGACAACAGAAACGCAAACTTTCACTTTAGAGCTTTCAGCAGCCGCATTTGGCGGTGCAGATAGTCGAGTACTATTTGACATGGGTGCAGCAGTAGGTACGGTAGTTCTAGATAACGTCTCCTTAGTAGAAGGTGGTTCTGGAGGTGTGGACACTACCCCTCCGGTAATAACGCTGACAGGAGATGCTGTGGTTAATTTGGAAGTAGGCGATCCAGCGTATGTTGATGCAGGTGCTTCTGCAACAGATAATGTAGATGGTGACATTTCTGGAAATATTGTTGTAGGTGGAGATACCGTAGATACCGGTGTTGCAGGAACATATACAATAACGTACAACGTCAGCGATGCAGCTGGTAACGCTGCTGCCGAGGTGACCAGAACAGTTAACGTTACCGTGCCAGCGGTTGCAAGTCCTTTTTGTGAAACTCCGGCATTTAATAATGGAGATACCGGGAATACAGCTTCTGAGATTTTGCTAACCATAGCGAATGTGGATGCCCAATCTATGATAGTAACCGCAGAATCTGCAGACGCCGATGCAGTTGATGATTTAATTGTAAATGCCTTTGGAGGGCCCATTACCGGCTCACCAGCCGTATCTGCTATCGATAATTCTGTGGCAGGTCAGTTGAGCATAACCCTGACTTGGACAGGAACACCACCATCAGATGTGGATTTGAATGTACTTTGGAGCAAAGAAAACTTTGGAGGTAATTATCAATTGAATAGTGTTAACACTACAGTACCTTTCGCAGGTACCTGCACCCCCTCTGGAGGTGGAGGAGGCAGCGGTTGTACCGTTGGAAACCCACCAACTGGCCCGGCATCCACCCTCCCAGTAGGTTTTGAAGATTGTGTAGGTTTCGACAGTACTTTTGGAGGTGTTACAGCTGTTTTGGCAGATAACCCCTCAGCCACCGGAATCAATACCTCGGCCACAGTACTTCGAGTTGATAAGCCAACTACGGCGGATTTCTTTGGTGGATTGCAAAATTCGGCTGGATTCGACACAGGGCAGTTTAACGGTAATCCAATAACAGTTACTTTCCAAGTCTATTCTAACTTGAATGACATCACGTTCAGGTGCGAGCTGATCGCCAACCCGACACCAAGTCCGGACCTTGGCAACCCGCTTCCCCAGTTTGCCACACTCGGAAGCAGTGATGCCAATACGTGGGTAGAGCTTTCAGTAACATTTACCCCTGAACCAGGAGCAGAGGCAGATTATTACAACTTCCTTGTCATTAAACCAGATGACAATCAGGATGATCCCAGTGGTTCGGAAACCGACCCACCTGCTGCCGATGGTGTATACTATATAGATAATATAACTGTCCAGTAAGAAAAACGAATAGGACATTTCAATTTGTTTAGTTAAACTAAAGGCCGAGCCTATTAACTCGGCCTTTTTACCCAAATAGTTTTTTAGGCGTAAAACCAAAGGATGAACCCTGAAACCAATACAGGTCATATCATAGAACAAAAAATTGACTCACTCTTGACCAGGATGACCTTGGATGAGAAAATAGGTCAAATGACCCAAGTGAGGCACTTTGATGATATCTCTGAGGAAGATATCGCTGGGAAGTTCATTGGTTCTGTGATTCATACCCAAGGACCTTTGCCTGGAAATACTGCTGAGGAATGGCAGGCTAAGTTTAGGTATTTGCAAGAGAAAGCTTTGTCCACACGATTAGGGATTCCCCTTTTGTTTGGTGTTGATGCGGTTCATGGACAAAATACTTTTGAAGGAGCCACTATTTTTCCACACAATATCGGATTGGGAGCATCACAAAATGCAGAATTGGTTGAAAAAGCAGCTGCAATTACCGCTGTGGAATCTCAAGCTACAGGCTTCAACTGGGTATTCTCACCTTGTATTGCCATTCCCTATAATGAAAAATGGGGTAGGGTATATGAAGCCTTTTCAGAAAGCACGGAATTGACAGAAAAGCTGACCAGGGCCTCAGTTCAAGGACATCAAGGTAATTTGGAAGATAGTCATACCGTTATGGCAACGGCAAAACATTTTGTTGGTGATGGGGCAACCGATTTTGGAGAGGAAGGAGGTGAGACTTCCTTGGCTCATGAGGAGGTGATCAATCGACTACTTCCACCCTATAAAGCTGCAGTGGAAGAAGGAGTAGGTGCTGTTATGGCCTCCTTTAATACCCTTTCCGGAATTTCGATGCATGCACATAAAGAGATGATAACCGACACTCTAAAAATTGGTATGGGCTTCGATGGTATGGTAATATCTGACTGGAAAGGCTATTCTCGATTTGGTGAAAATGATATCATTAATGCTGGAGTTGATATGGTAATGGCTGTGGATGGAGATCTCGAAGTCTTCCAAAATGGCTTGAAGTATGCTGTAGAGAATGGAGTGGTGTCACAACAACGTATTGACGACGCGGTCAGACGCATTTTGAGACAAAAATTTCGACTTGGGTTATTTGAAAATCCTTTACCAGATTCGACTTTGGTTCAAAAATTAGGCGTTTCAGAACATCGTGAGATAGCCCGTCAAGCAGTTCGAGAATCTTTGGTATTGCTCAAAAACCAGAACGAACTACTTCCACTCGACGCTACAATGTCAAAAATTGTGGTTGTTGGGGAACATGCTAACAGCACTGGTCTTCAATCGGGAGGATGGACCGTAAACTGGCAAGGGACACATGAGAATTATGAAGGTGCGACTACGATTTTAGAGGGTATCAAAAATGCTGCTAAGGGTGAGGTAATTTATGATGCTAATGCTTCAGAAAAACATGATGATGCGCAAGTGGCGATTATTGTAATCGGTGAACAGCCTTATGCCGAGTTCTTTGGAGATATAGGACATGAGTCCAATGAGTTGACACTGACACTTATCGAAGAACATCAGCGGTATGTAGACCATTATCGCAAACCGGGAATACAAATAGTGGTGGTTCTTATTTCTGGGAGACCCATGATGGTAACCGACGAAATTGAAAAATCAGATGCGTTCGTCGCCGCATGGCTCCCTGGTTCAGAAGGGGATGGCATTGCCGAAGTACTTTTTGGAGCATATGGCTTTAAGGGAAAGCTCCCACATTCCTGGCCTAAGTCAATGGACAATTTCAGGGGTAAATATGGTCCCAACTTTTGGGATGAATCCATTAAACCTTTGTTTCCATTTGGTTACGGTCTTGAGTATTGATATCGGTTAAAAGTGAAAACAATGACACAATGAAATCAACCAAATATCTAATTTTAACAATTGCTGCTGCTGTATTAAGCTGCTACTCCTGTAAGGAAAAGAAAAAAGAAACCAACGAAACCCAACCAGAAACGATCAAACAAGTGACCGCTAAAGACATTTTGGGAAATTCTGATTACCTGGCCATCTCATACGGAGGTTATAGGGAAACGACAAGAGAAGTACAGCCCACTCTTGAAGAACTTAAAGAAGATATGCGAATTCTTTCTGCCATGGGCATCAAAATATTGCGTACCTATAATGTGCAATTACAACAAGCTCCCAATTTGCTTAAGGCCATAAAGGAGCTTAAGGAAGAGAATTCCGATTTTGAAATGTATGTGATGTTGGGCGCTTGGATTGATTGTAAGAATGCATGGACGGGGCAAACCCCGGATCATAATGTTGAAAGCGAGCAAAATGAAGGCGAGATTGCCCGAGCCGTGGCCTTGGCAAAACAATATCCAGATATTGTCAAAATTGTTGCAGTTGGCAACGAGGCAATGATTAACTGGGCAGAAAGTTATTACGTACAACCTTCAGTGATTTTAAAATGGGTCAATCATCTTCAGGACTTGAAGAAACAAGGGGAGTTGCCAAACGACCTTTGGATAACCAGCTCCGATGATTTTGCATCGTGGGGTGGTGGAGAAGAAACCTATCATACAGAGGACTTGGAAAAATTGATCAAGGCGGTGGATTACATTTCCATGCATACATACCCTTATCACAATACCCACTACAACCCTGAGTTTTGGGGTGTTCCCGAGGAAGAGGAAGGCTTATCCAACATGGAGAAAATCGAAGCCGCAATGCTACGGGCAAAGGGCTTTGCCATGAATCAGTATAAGGCGGTTTCCGATTATATGAAAAGCTTGGGTGTAGATAAACCGATTCATATTGGTGAAACCGGTTGGGCCACCGTTTCTGATGGCTTTTATGGCCCCGAAGGATCAAAGGCTACCGATGAATATAAAGAAGCACTATATTATAGACACATGCGCGAGTGGACCAATGAAGCAGGAATCTCTTGCTTCTATTTTGAAGCTTTTGACGAAAAATGGAAAGATGCCAACAATCAGAACGGTTCCGAAAATCATTTTGGACTCCTCACTATAGACGGACAAGCAAAATATGCCCTATGGCAAATGGTTGATGACGGTATTTTTGAAGGGTTGACCCGTAACGGCAATCCTATAACAAAATCCTACAGTGGTGATAAAGAAGCACTACTGAAGGATGTTTTGGTTCCTCCTACCAAGGAAGAACAGGCAGTTATGCAATAAAAGAAGAAAAATGAAAACGTTTAACCTAATAAAATCAATTATATTATTTGTGTTACTAACAGCATGTACCCAAAATCAGCTAGATGTGGAAGTCTATGAAACCTCTGCAAATGGCAACCAACTTAGCCCTATTTCTCAGTTTTCTACAAATGGCACCACGTCAAAGATAAAACTTCAGCCCAATCAAAAGTTTCAGACCATAACGGGTTTTGGAGGGTCTTTCACTGAAGCTTCTGCCCATTTATTGAACCAATTGGGAGATGAAAACCGTAAAAAAATCATTGATGCCTATTTTGGTAAAGACGGGGCAAAATACTCTTTGACCCGAACCCATATGAATTCTTGCGACTTTTCCGTCAGTAACTATTCCTATGCTCCTGTTGAAGGAGATACAGAGCTCGAAAATTTCACTATTGAAGAAGACCGCGACGATATCATTCCATTCATAAAGGAAGCGATGGCGGTCTCACAAGATGGCTTCAAAATTTTGGCTTCCCCGTGGACCGCTCCTCCTTGGATGAAGGACAATAAGGACTGGAGAGGGGGCAAACTACTTCCAGAATATCATGATACCTGGGCACTCTTCTTCTCAAAATATATTAATGCCTACAAATCTGAGGGTATCGATATCTGGGGATTCACTGTGGAAAATGAGCCCTTGGGTAATGACAGCAATTGGGAAAGTATGCACTATACTCCAGAGGAAATGACACATTTTGTACAAAACTACCTCGGACCCAAACTTGAAAAAGACGGTCATGAAGTGAAGATTTTGGGATATGACCAAAACCGGGAGCATTTGAACGAATGGGTGGACGAAATGTTTAAGGATGAAGCTTCGTCGAAGTATTATGACGGAACCGCTATTCATTGGTATGCAAGTACTTTTGAGGTATTTCCTGAGGCATTGCAATACGCCCATGAAAAAGCTCCAACCAAACATTTGATTCAATCAGAAGCCTGTGTCGACGCAGAGGTCCCAAAATGGAGAGATGATATATGGTATTGGTCCAAGGAAGCAACAGATTGGGGCTGGGATTGGGCTCCAGAGGACCAAAAACATCTTCACCCCAAATATGCACCGGTTAACCGCTATGCTCGGGACATTATTGGATGTCTGAACAATTGGGTCGACGGTTGGATTGATTGGAATATGGTGTTGGATAAGCAAGGAGGCCCCAACTGGTTCGAAAACTGGTGTGTGGCACCGGTAATTGTTGATCCTGAGAAAGATGAGGTGTATTTTACCCCTCTTTACTATACTTTAACGCATTTTAGTAGATTTATTCGGCCTGGCGCTGTCCGAATCGGTTTTGAAAAAACCGATGAGGATATCTTGGTAACGGCAGCTGAAAATCCAGATGGAACAATTGCCATGGTCGTTTTCAATGAAGGCCTGACATCAAAGAGTTTTGAAATCGAAATGGACGAAAGTTCACAAAGGATAGATATAAATGCACAAGCCATTCAAACTATTGTGATAAAACCAACTCAAACTAACTAAAGCAACCGTTATGTCAAACGTACAAACAGCCAAAAAAGACAAAGTCCCAGTAGGACAGAAAGCCGCGTTCGGTGCCGGTCATTTTATTCTGAACATTTTACCGGGAACACTCGGAGTTTTTATACAGTTTTTCTTATTGACTGCCTGGGGTGTAGATCCCTTATGGGCTGGTCTTTTAGGAGGTTTGCCTAGAATATTCGATTCCATTACCGACCCCATAATGGGATTCATTTCCGATAACACCAAGTCGAAATGGGGGCGAAGAAGACCTTACATTTTTGTAGGTGCCATTGTAAGTGGGATACTTTTCTTTTTGATGTGGCAAATAGATGACAACGCCTCGCAGTCTTATATTATTTGGCATGTAATGGTTCTTCAGTTGCTGTTCCTAATCGGAAATACCATGTTTGCTACACCTTTGGTAGGTCTAGGATATGAAATGACGCCTGACTATAATGAGCGTACACGCTTAATGGCTTTTTCAAATACCATGGGTCAAATTGCTTGGATGATCGTTCCTTGGCTTTATGTGATTATTCCAGACTCCAACACATTTAATACCCAAACCGAAGGGGTCAGAACCATGGCCATGATTGTGGGGATATTATGTGTGGTGTTCGGAATTCTCCCAGCAATATTTTGTAGGGGTATTGATTCGGCAAATATGGCGAACCGAAAGGAGATTAATTTTAAGAGCCTTGCCTCAAACATGAAAGAATTGTTGGCGGGAATTGTTCAGGTTTCTAAAAATAAACCGTTCATGAAGCTCTGCGGAGCTACCTTTTTAGTGTTTAATGGTTTTCAGTTGGTAGCGGCCTTTGGGGTTTTTATCATTGTTTTTTACATGTACAGTGGTAGTTACGAGTTGGCAGGCACCTGGCCCGCTTGGTTCAATACTATCAATGCCATAATAACCGCATTTTTGGTTATTCCAATTATTTCAAGAATGGCAGATAAATGGGGGAAGAAAAAAGCCTTCATTATATCTACGGTCCTTTCCATCGTAGGTTATCTTCTGAAGTGGTGGGGCTTTGATAAAGAGTTGAATGCCAAATTTAGTGAAACGGGATTAGGGAAAGGTTTGGATTCTGCTGTCGGTTCCCTTTTCGAATCGTTAAATCCGACTTTGGAAAGCATTGGAATGTCATGGTTTAGCATTGACCCAGGAAGTGAGATTCCATGGCTTATATTTGTGCCTATTCCATTATTTGCCTTTGGCATGGGGGGTCTGTTCACCTTGATGATGAGTATGACCGCCGATGTCTGCGATTTGGATGAACTCGAAAATGGTATGCCAAGAAAAGAAGGTACATTTGGCGCGATATATTGGCTCATGGTCAAAATAGGTCAATCTATTGCTTTGGTTTTGGGAGGTTTGATTTTAAAGATAGTCGGATTTGACCCCAACGTCACGGAACAAACCGTAGAAACCATGAACCGACTTAGAATTGCTGATATCATTGTGCCATCATTTACTGCGGCACTCGCCATATGGGTGATGTGGAAGTATAGTCTCAGTGAGGAAAGAGCTCGAAATATTAAGGCTCAGTTGGTGGAACGTAGAGGAGAATTATAACCAAAATTATAAATAGATTAAACAGAAAACTTTAAAAGTACACTATGTCGTCAAGTAGATCGGAAAAATTTTTGACCCTCGCGGCACTCGACTATGAGGGAAAATCGACCTCAGAATTAAAGAGTTTGTGTGGTGAGGTTTTAGAACAAGGTATGCACGGTCTTTGTTTTAGCCCCTATTTGGAAGGACAAAAACCAGGTGACCAGATTAACGAAGAACAGATTCGGCGTCGTATGGAAATCATAAAACCCTACACCCAATGGATTCGTTCGTTTTCCTGTACTGAGGGAAACGAGGCAATTCCGCGCATCGCCAAAGAATATGGGATTAAGACCATGGTAGGAGCGTGGCTGGGAGATGACCCGGAAATTAATAGGACCGAAGTTGAAAACCTATTGGAATTGGCCAATGATGGCTTAGTTGATATAGCTGCAGTGGGCAACGAGGTTATGTTACGGGGTGATCTTACCCAAGATGAATTGTTGGAATTTATTTATACGGTAAAACAAGCTATCCCTGATATACCTGTAGGTTATGTTGATGCTTATTATGAGTTTGCCGATCATCCTAGAATTGCAGAAGCTTGTGATATTATTTTGGCCAATTGCTATCCTTTTTGGGAAGGATGCGATTTGGACTATTCCATTCTTTACATGAAGGATATGTACCAAAAGGCGCTAAAAGCTGCAAATGGCAAAAAGGTCATTATTTCAGAAACGGGCTGGCCAAGCCAGGGAACCAACCTGGAAGGCGCTTACCCATCTCTTGAAAATTCCTTAAAGTACTTTATGAGCACCCAAAAATGGGCTCAGGAAGATGATATAGAAATATTTTACTTCTCTTCTTTTGATGAAGCATGGAAAGTAGGTGCGGAAGGCGATGTTGGCGCCTATTGGGGACTATGGGATATGAATGAAAGAACGAAGTTCTGATAAAATCATTTTTGTTAATTTCAATTTTTGAAGTGGTGGGGTTCTTATCTTTGATGAGAACCTCTTTGTTTAAGGATAGTTTACTTTTTTATTGGAAAAAACCTAAGGTTAATTGTATATTTGCACCCGCCTACGCAAAAGCTGCTTCGGGCAGGCCCGCTAAACTGGTCGCGTAGCTCAGCTGGATAGAGCATCTGCCTTCTAAGCAGACGGTCGAAGGTTCGAATCCTTCCGCGATCACCAGTATTTATAGGGCTTCCAATACATGGAAGCCTTTTTTTGTCCCTCAAATCGTGCCTGATTATGCAGTATTCTTTGAATTTTGGATAGCACCACTATTACAATATTGATGTATAAACCTGAAAACATGGTAGATACGGTTAGATTACTGCTAGTTATTGTCATTTTGATTTATACCTGTAAGCAGACGGACAAAAAGATTTAATTACTTGGTTTTTTGTACATAAAACATGATTGTTTAAGGCCTTAATCTTTGGAATGGAATCACCAATTCAATATGTGCCTAAAGTATATCTGCGGCCATATTTATCAGATTGAGGAAAAACCCCAGAAAAACTAAGGTTTATCTTTAGTTTGATTTCTTTGGGAAAATGTAACTTACCTCTCTTCCCCAAAATTGATAATTGACGTCTTACAGTTCTGAACATTTTCCTTGAAACAGGTATGATGATTATATGTACCATAAGCAGAATAGGGATTTAACAGCTTACTTATCCATGTTAATTGGAAAAAAACCACGTGATGAATCTAAAATCTCTGATACTAAAAAACTTTAGGGCATATCAATCTGAAACTCAAATCGAATTCGACCAATTAACAACCATTATTGGGAAAAACGACATTGGGAAATCAACAATTCTTGAGGCCCTCGAGATTTTTTTCAATAATCAAACGGTAAAGATTGAGTCGAATGATGCCAACATCAATTCAACTGATAAAATAGTAGAGATTACCTGTGAGTTTACAGATTACCCTGATAAACTCTCAATTGATACTTCTTCTCAAACAAGTTTAGAAGATGAGTTTTTGCTTTCGGTAGATAAGACTTTGGTTATTAAGAAAAGAATAGATTGCGGAAAAAAAACACCTAGTGTAGATGTCTTCATTTTGGCAAATCATCCAACTGAAAAAGAAGTCGCCAACCTTTTAGAACTTAAAGAAAAAGACTTGCAAGCTATAATCAGATCTAAATCCCTTGATTCTAAATTAAAGGGCAATCCAACTATGAGAAAGGCCATTTGGAATTCAACAGAGGATTTAAAACTTCAAACGGTAGAAATACCGGTATCTAAACCTAAAGAAGACGCAAAAAGAATTTGGGAACAGATTGAAGCCTTTTTACCAATTTATGCATTATTTCAGAGCGATAGAAGTAGCAGTGATAAGGATAACGAGGTACAGGATCCAATGAAAGCTGCTATTGCGACAGCAATTTCAGAAGTTCAGAAAGAGATTAATGATATTCAAAAGAAGGTAAAGGAAAGAGCAGAGGAAATCGCAAATAATACACACCAGGCTTTACAGGATATTGACAAAACATTGGCTAGTAAACTTGATCCAAAGTTTCAACCTCCAACTCCAGCAAAATGGAATGGATTATTCTCCATACAACTGGACACAGATGACGGTATTCCTTTAAATAAAAGGGGAAGTGGTGTTAGGAGGATGATTCTAGTCAGCTTTTTCAAAGCAGAAGCTGAACGAAGGTTAAGAACTTCTGCGAAACAAAATATTATTTATGCTATTGAAGAACCGGAAACTGCACAACACCCAAATAATCAGAAAGTCCTTATAGAATCTTTTAAATCTTTAGCAAACGAAAGTGATTGTCAAATAATCCTTACTACCCATAGTCCAGGCCTTGCTTCAGAACTACCTATCAATAGCTTGAGATTTGTTAGTAGAAATGATAGCAACAGTCTAACAATTGAATTTGGAGAAGACGTTTTTCCAAAAATCGCGAAAACTTTAGGTGTAACTCCTGATAGTAGGGTTAAAGTTCTTCTTTGCGTAGAAGGTCCAACCGATGTTATAGCTTTATGTTGTTTAAGTAAATCACTGAGGACAAAATATACTGAATTGCCGGATTTAGAGAATGATGAAAGGATTGCATTTGTTCTAATGGGTGGTTCGACTTTAAAGCATTGGGTTAATCAAAATTATTTACAAGAATTAAATAAACCGGAATTCCATTTGTATGATAACGATGTTAGCACATACCAAAATTGGATAGACAAGATAAACGAAAGAGATGATGCATCTTGTGGACAACTTACTCAGAAACTCGAGATTGAAAATTATTTACATAAAGATGCAATCAAAATTGGGTTTGATATTAATATAGAAATACCAGATCAACTAAATAGTGATGGTAAATCGACTCCAAGAATCTTCGCTGAAGCATATTCAAACAAAGTTGGATTTTCCAATCCTATAAAGGAATCTAAAGCAAAAAAATTTCTAGCTGATAGAGCTTTTCCAAATATGACTGCAGAAATGGTGGAACAAAGAGATCCATTTGGAGAAGTAAAAGGATGGTTTGAAAAACTAAATGAGCTAATGGAATAAAACAGATAGCAATAAAATGACCTCGCGCAAATAGCTGAATGAATATGGAAAGAGTGGATGGAGAACCTGATTTAACTAATAGAGATGTTTCAGAAGACCATGATTTAAGGTCAAAGTATATTCAAGGGTTAATAAAAAGTGATTGCATAATTAACCATCAATCAGGAGCACCTTTAATTCCCAAAACGATAATTCAGTATTGGCATGATTTAGATAGACTTCCAACAGATGTTGAACGATGTCTAGCTAGTTGGCAACCTCTTTTAGAAAAAGGATTTAAAAGACTAATTTTCGATGATAAGGGAGCTAATGAGTTCATTAGAAATGAATTTGGGGAGCTTCATCAATCAGCTTATTTTAAATGTCACCATCCTGCGATGCGCTGTGATTTTTTCAGACTTTGCTATATGGTCCGATATGGTGGTTTCTATCTAGATGCTGATGAGGTCTATCTTGATAAGGATGTTGATGGTCTATTTCAAGACAACAGGGTCAAAATCCAACCTTTGTGCTATGACATAGCAACCGATTCAATGATAAAGGCAGAGACTTTCACCAAAAAGGGTATAAACTCGCCAAGTTGGATTTTTTACGTGAACAACAATCCAATAATCTCCCCAGCCAGACATCCGTTAATCTCACTGGCTTTAGAAAGAGCGATGAATATCCTGTTGAATTCCAAAACCGCCTTTTTAGATATCCAATCTACTACTGGTCCTGGAAACATCTCGGCAAGTTTGGTAAAGCATTCAATAAACCTCAAGTCCTTGGGGAGTGAGGCGGATTTCAAATTTGTGAACAATTGGGATTCCATTTCAGAAAGCAAATGGCCACTTAGCTACCGCACCGATGTAAGAAATTGGAGAATATGGAATCCTTCAAAAAGTTTGGATGAACCCTTCTTTTAAATATCAATCAAACTAAAATTCTTACAAAGGAAATGAACATCATTAAAGGGAATAATCTTTTCAAGAGGGCCATCTTTATCATACAAAGACTTAAAAGAAGAATAAGCAATAAAGGAGAAATAAAAGTAATCGGAAATGACAAGAACCAATTGCAACAACTTTATGTAATTAATCTTGACCGTCAAGAAAAGAGGTGGGAAGAATTTCAAAAAGAGGCTAAATCCCAAAAAATCAATGGAAATAGAAAATTATTGGAGTTTTGCACAAGAATTTCCGCAATTGATGGCCAAAGTAGCAGCCAGCCAATTGAATCTCTGGACATATCTAGTTCATATAGATTAAGCAATCAATATTACGTCGACCCTGACCCTAGATTATTATCTGCCATTAGAAAGCAAGATATCAAGGTAAGTATGACCAAGGAAGAGGTGGCTGTCTCACTTTCGCATATAAAAGCTTGGAGGACACTTATCCAACAAAATCGGGCTTATGCATTGATACTTGAAGATGACATCTACTTTGAAACTGAATTTGCTGAAGGATTAAATCAAATCTGGAACGAACTTATACCGGGAGATACGAATACTTGCACTTTTGACCTCCTATATTTATCATTTCGAGAGGTTGAGCACGGTTATGAAAAACGGCATTTTTCAAAATCATTAAACATTTCTGTAAGAGGCTTGTGGTGGCTTTCCGGTTATGTATTATCACTTGAAGGTGCCCGAAAGCTTCTAAATGAGTTGCCTGTAGAAGGACCTATAGATTTATGGATGAACCTAAAGTTTAACAAGCTGAGGGTCTATTCAGCAAAAAGATCGATAATTAGTCAAAGAATTGATTTCAATTCCGACAATAGCTATTCGATTCTTCCCGTATTATCCCAAATAGGTATTCAGTCTGACAAGACACATCTTGAATTGGAACAGAAGAAAGGAAGAAACCCAGTTTTTGTAATTGATTTTTGTTGGAAAAGTGCAGTCAATGTTGGGTACATCTTAAGCATGTCTGGATATCGATGTTGTATCAACAAATGGAACGAGTTTGACAGTTCAATTGAGAAGATTATAGACAATTTAAAACCACTGTTATTTGATGCATACGTGGGATTTGATTCAATTTACGATAACTATGAGGTGTTGGAAGGCTTATACCCTGAAGCCCTATTTATTCTCGTTTCGGGTTCTAAAAATGTAAATTCAAAAACAAAATCTGATACTCATAAAGTGTTATTTGATAAAGTTTCAAGTTTTTTTGAAGATAAGGAGGATAAGTTTTTATTGATAAATGAGATTGAATCAATTGATTGGAATGAGTTTGGTTTCTTTCTTCAATGTCAGTTAGAACATGATAAGTTGGCCGATTTTAAGTTGAATGGTTTTGAGCCTCCAGATATTGATTTAAAGAATTATGAAATAGTGGAAGTTTCCGATTGTACCAGTCAAATACTTCAACATGATGTTCATCCTTGGATTATACCAATAAATAATTTGGAAAACTACGGCGTTGGACACAAAAACAGAACAATTGGTAGACTAATAGGTGAATTTAAAAAGGTAGTCTATGATGACTTTAAATACTTGGATAAAGATAATTGGAGGATTTTGGAAAACTCTTTTCCTTCTAATCTTGCTCAATTTTCAAAAGAAAATATTTCCATTTTAAAAGGGCAAGGTTTGGAGATGAAAACCTTAAAAAAAGCAAAGGGAAAGAAGGAGTATTCTTCAGCTTCCATTGTCACCAGTTCAGAATATCTTTTTGGCAAGTTTGAAGTTGAAATGAAACCTATTAAATCTGAAGGTATCATAACCGCCTTCTTTCTCCATAGAAATGACCCTTGGCAAGAAATTGATTTCGAATTTCTAGGAAATGATACGACTAAATTCTTAACGAATATTTACTATAATCCAGGTCATGTTGGTTCAAATAACAATTTCGGAAATAGAGGAACACCAATTACAATAAAACTAGGATTTGATGCTTCCGAAAGTTTTCACAAATATGCAATTGAATGGAGCCCTCATGAAATTAGGTGGTATGTTGATGGAAAATTAGTACATGTAAGAGCGAATTGGGAGCCAACCCCAATTCCAGATTTACCAATGCAATTTTTTCTTAATACCTGGCCAACAATTTCAGAGGAATTGGCCGGTAACATAAATAACGCAAATTTACCCAAATGCACTCTTGTCAAAAATGTTGGAATTTATACTTGGTCTAAAAGCTGATCATACAGACTACAAATGACAAAGACCTAAAACAATAAACATTGTCCGGAATATCCAAATTATTGGGTCATCCTTGAAAATAAGAAAGATGAATAACCAAGATTAGTTGAAAAAGAAAATGAAGATTAAAAATAGATATGGCATTCTTGAACATGAATTGGAACTGTCGTGGAATATTTATGGGTTGGCCTTAAAGGCTTATAGCCATGCTGATTTCTTGTTTTTTCCGGCTAATCAAAAAGAAAAAGAACTTGTTGAAAATTCTAAATCATTGAGATTTTTGAGAGTAGTATGTGCTAGAACTTGTGTTCTTGAGGTAACCAAACTACTTGATTCTGGAATGAACAATCATTATAATCTATGGATGCTAGAAGAGCGCCTAAGAAACAAAAAATTTGTGGGGACCGTCAATATTTCTTTGCAGACTCTAGATGAAATTTTGGATTTATTAAATCAAAATAGGGATGAAATAAAAAGGGTGAAGACCGTTCGTGATAAAGTGGTTGCACATGATGATTCCAACAATCATTTGATACCGAGAGTAATTTTAAAAGATTTACTTCACTTGCTTAGCTTGATACACATAATATTATGTAAATTAAGTAATGAACAATACCAAAAAATCTGCCCCCCGGTACCTGCTGAATTCAAAAATATTGATATTGGTAATCTGTTATTCAGAAAGTAAAGTTCAACCATTAGTGGTATAGAAGTAGATTTCGTTAAAGTCTATGGTGTTACTTTTTTAAAGTAGGTTATATGGAAACTAACTTTAAATAAAACTTTGGCAAAGAAATGGAGTTTGATTTTTCCAAACTTAATGATAGAGAGTTTGAAGCTTTAGGAGCATCTATACTTGAGAAAGTATTAAATAAAAGAATAGAAACTTTTAAAGCCGGTAGAGATGGTGGTGTGGATGGTAGATTTTGGATTGGCGAAAAAAAGGAGGGAA
>NZ_JANQIH010000302.1 GCF_028282265.1 Allomuricauda sp. | reverse complement strand
GGATACCGATACCGACGACCAGACAGTGGACGGACTGACCTTCAATGCCGGAACGGGCGAACTGGCCATTTCTTTGGAAGATGATGGTGTCGCACCGGTAACAGTTGATATAAGCGGAGTGAGCACTGATGACCAGACCGTGGATGGACTGACCTTCAATGCCGGGACGGGCGAATTGGCCATCTCATTGGAAGATGACGGGGTCGCACCAGTAACAGTTGATATAAGCGGGGTGAGCACTGACGACCAAACAGTCGATGGACTGACCTTCAATGCCGGGACAGGTGAACTTGCGATATCCCTTGAGGGTGACGGGGTAGCACCGGTAACGGTTGACCTTTCCGCTTTGGATACCGATGACCAGACCGTTGATGCTTTGACCTTCAATGCCGGGACAGGAGAACTTGCCATTTCATTGGAAGATGACGGGGTTGCACCTGTGACAGTCGACCTTTCCGCGCTGGATACCGATACGGATGACCAGACAGTCGACGCTTTGACCTTCAACGCCGGAACGGGCGAACTTGCCATTTCCCTTGAGGACGATGGTGTCGCACCGGTAACAGTGGATATAAGCGGAGTGAGCACCGACGACCAAACGGTTGATGGACTTACCTTCAATGCAGGAACCGGAGAACTTGCGATATCCCTCGAGGACGATGGAGCCGCCCCTGTGACCGTTGACCTTTCCGCTCTGGATACCGATACCGATGACCAAACGGTCGACGGACTGACCTTCAATGCCGGAACGGGCGAACTTGCCATCTCATTGGAAGATGACGGAGTTGCCCCTGTGACGGTTGACCTTTCCGCCCTGGATACCGATACCGATGACCAGACCGTTGATGCGCTGACCTTCAATGCGGGAACCGGAGAGCTTGCTATTTCCCTTGAGGATGACGGGGTTGCCCCTGTGACAGTCGACCTTTCCGCACTGGATACCGATACCGACGACCAAACGGTTGACGGACTTACCTTCAATGCCGGGACAGGCGAACTGGCCATTTCCCTTGAGGATGATGGAGTTGCACCGGTCACTGTGGATATTAGCGGGGTGAGCACCGACGACCAGACCGTTGATGCTTTGACCTTCAATGCCGGGACAGGCGAACTGGCTATTTCCATTGAGGATGACGGAGCTACTCCCGTAACTGTTGACATAAGCGGAGTAAATACGGATGACCAAAACGCTGGCGAAGTGAATTTGGTTACTCCAGTAGATATGGATGAAGCAGGGGAAAGTTCACCAACCAGTGAAACAACAGTTGAAGCAGCGATTCAGGCTATAGCTCCTATTACATCGAAAGCAGCTAGAATTTTTTATCCACCTTCCATTGCCATTGATGCTTCTACCACAGGAAATGACAGAACTGTGGATCTCTATCAGGAATATCTTAATCAATATGGAGGTTCGGCTTCGAATTTCACTGCTAGTGCGGGTGCTCCAAATGCTGTACCAACCTATACAAGGGCTGAACTTTATTACTATGTCACGTTTGCAGACCCAACAGTTATGAATATCGATTCAATCGATGTCAATGGGGTTATGCAATATGATATTACCGCTGTTCCCTCTGATTACAACTCATTAATCAATGTAGTATTTGTTGTTAAATAGTAATAGAGGAAAAGATTACATTGGAAGCAAGTCCCCTAAATAAAATCCTAATCAAATCTGTGCTTGTTCTGTTTTTTGGAATTAACACCATAAACGCACAGTTTTTATTGCAAGCTCCATCCGGGGGAGGTGAAGGTAATTACCAGTGGTTCGAAGCTTCTGATTTAGCTACAGTTTTGGGTACAAATTCTTTCTATGTGGCAACTCAACCTGGGGTTTATTTTGCTACCTATGATGGAACATTATGTGGTTCCAACGCTACCGAATACTTTATTTTGACGAATTGTCAAGCGCCAGACAATCAGGTTACATTGGATATTTCTGCAAGTGTTCCTTCTGGAGCTACCATTAGTTGGAATCCGGCTGTACCGGGTGATCAAACCCAACCAACGGTTACTAGTACAACGGCTGTTGAGCGTTATGTCGCTACCATTACCAAAGCAGGAAATAGTAGCGATTTACCAAGATTTACCGTGGTTTGTTTGAGTCCCGCAGCAACACTGGTAGATGACTTTGTCACTTTGGATGAAGATACATCGATTGTAGTGCCCATTTATGACAATGATTCAGATTTACCCTCAACAGGTAACCTAACAACCACTGACCCTCCTAATGGTACGGTGTCCATAAACAACAATGGAACACCAAACAACCCTACCGATGATATTGTAACCTATACGCCAGATGCTGATTATAACGGTCCTGATAGCTTTAATTATACGGTTTGCAATTCCGTTGGAGATTGCAGTGACGCCGTAGTAACGGTAAATGTGCTACCTATTGTTGATGCTTTAGATGATTTTATTACCATCTTGCAAGACGTCACACTGCACATCGATGTTTTTAACAATGATAATGATGTGCCAAATCTGGGAACGTTAACTTTTACTGTTCCATCCAACGGAACTGTAATTAGGTTGGACAACGGGACACCAGCAGACCCTTCCGACGATTTGTTGGCCTACCAACCCAATACCGGATATCTTGGCCCCGATTCATTTGATTACACCATTTGTGACAATATTGGAAATTGCAGTACGGCTACGGTTAACATAACGGTTAATCCTTTTGGTGTTGATTTGGATACTGATAATGATGGAATTCCAGATAGTTTTGAAGACTTAAACACCGATGCAGATAACGACCCCTCCACTAATCCCACAGATACTGATGGCGATGGCATTCCAGATTATTTGGATATCGATAGCGACAACGATGGTATTCCTGATAATGTGGAGGCACAAACCACTTTAGGATATATTCCACCAAGTTTAGTGGATGGCAACAATAATGGGGTAGATGATGCCTATGAAGGAGCGGGGACAATAGGTCTTATCCCTGTGGATACGGACCTTGATGGACTTCCCGATTATGTGGATGAAGATAGTGATGGGGATAATGTACTTGACCTAGTTGAAGCCAATGATGATAATCAGGATGGTATAGCTGACGTTACTTTAACAGGTTCTGACACAGACAATGATGGTTTAGATGACGCTTTTGAAGGTGGAACACTAACAGATATCGATGTTAATGACGAAATCAATGATCCAGCTGCAGATTTAATGGATACAGATTCTGACGGCGAAGCTGACTATAGGGATACCGATGATGATGACGATGGTATTGAAACCATTGATGAAGATCTCGACTTAAATGGAAATTATACCGACGACGATTCCGACAATGACGGAATGCCCAACTACCTTGACTCAGATTTAGGGACAGCTGAGGATGAAATTAATGTATTTAATGTAGTCACACCAAATGGCGACAACGTCCATGATGTACTGCGAATTGAAAATATAGAGAATTTTCCAAACAACACAGTAAAGATTTTTAATCGATGGGGTGTTCTAGTATACCAAACGAACTCTTATAATACCTCCGGCAATGTATTTGATGGTACATCTGAGGGAAGGGTTACACTAGATAAGGATAACAAGTTACCCGTAGGTACCTATTTCTACATCATCGATTATGAAGACCAAAACGGAAGTATGAAACAGCTCTCAGGTTATTTATATATCAATCGATAAAAATGTTACTGTGAAGCGAGCAATGAACATAAAAACATTAATCACCATATTTTGCCTACTTGGCATTTTTACTTCCATTTGGGGTCAGCAAGATGCTCAATATACCCAGTATATGTACAATACAGTAAGTATTAATCCGGGCTATGCGGGATCAAGGGGGCATTTGAGTATTGCAGCTTTGTACCGAAATCAATGGTTGGGTCTGGACGGTGCACCCGAAACGCAGACCCTCAATCTACATACACCCTTAGGGTATCGAGGCGTTGGATTGGGAGTATCCATCGTAAATGATAGAATCGGCCCTACATCTGAAACCTATTTCGATGTGGACTTCTCCTATACAATTCAGACTTCTTTTGATGCCAGATTAAGTTTTGGTCTAAAAGCAAGTGCCCATTTGCTCGATATACAGTTTTCAGAACTGAATCAAGATGTTACACGGGGAATTGACCGAACACTGGAACAAAACATTGATAATCGGTTTTCTCCAAACATTGGAGCGGGAATTTATTATCATACAGAGCGTTTTTACGCAGGAATTTCAGCACCCCGTATTTTAGAGACCGAACATTTTGACGAGTCTTCCATTTCTACGGCCAAAGAGCAAATTAACCTGTATTTGATAAGCGGTTATGTTTGGGATTTAAATCCGTTTTTGAAGTTCAAACCTACAATTCTGACCAAAATGGTTCAAGGGGCGCCATTACAGGTAGATGTATCAGCCAACTTCATGCTAAACGAAAGATTTGTTGGGGGCGTAGCCTATCGATGGGATGCTGCCTTTAGTGGTCTATTAGGCTTCCATATTTCGGATGAAATGTTTATCGGTTTGGCCTATGATCGGGAAATCACCGATTTGGGAGCTACTTCTTTTAATGATGGTTCATTTGAAGTTATTCTTCGGTACGACTTCATCAGAAATCTTGGTAACCTGAAATCGCCAAGATTCTTTTAAAAACCCAATACTGTTTCCTAAGAAGGTTTTAGAAGAAGGAATGAGATGCATTTCCTATAAACGTCCTATTTTTACATCATGAAAGAAGAAAATGTGATATTGGTCAATGAGGACGACAAACCCATTGGCTTAATGCCCAAAATGGAAGCTCATGAGAAGGCCTTGCTGCATAGAGCTTTTTCCGTTTTTATTATGAATAAGAGGGGTGAGATCATGCTTCAGCAAAGGGCTGAGGACAAATACCACTCACCTTTGCTTTGGACCAATACCTGTTGCAGTCACCAAAGGGATGGTGAAACGAATATTGAAGCAGGGAAACGCCGCCTTTATGAAGAAATGGGTTTTGAAGTAGAGCTCAAAGAGCTTTTTTCATTTATCTACAAGGCTCCTTTTGATAATGGATTGACCGAACATGAGTTGGACCATGTAATGATTGGTTATTATGATGATGAACCAAAAATAAATCCAGAAGAGGTTGCCAGTTGGAAATGGATGTTCCCTGAGGCCATCAAGCAAGATATAGGTGAAAATCCAGAACAATATACAGAGTGGTTCAAGATTATTTTTGATCGATTCTTTGAATATTTTGAAGCAAAAAAACCTGTGCAATGAGGGTGAAAGTAAGTAGAAAAGCGCATTTTAATGCCGCACATCGATTATATAGGCCTGATTGGAGCTTTGAGAAGAATGAAGCGGTTTTTGGTAAATGCAATAATCCTCGCTATCATGGGCATAACTATGATTTAATTGTTAGTGTTGAGGGAGAGATTGACCAGGAAACTGGATATGTAATGGACATGAAGGTGCTTAAGGATTTGATCAAGGAAGAAGTAGAAGATGCTTTGGACCACAAAAATCTTAATGAGGATGTCCCCGATTTCAAAAACTTAAATCCTACAGCGGAAAACATTGTTATCGTTATCTGGAACAAGCTGAGGCCCCATATCGACCAAAACAAAAATCTTGAGGTAGTTTTATATGAAACACCCCGTAATTTTGTAACATATTCAGGCTAGTTCACAATGTATCCTTTAAAATTTAAACCTATCCTTAAGGAACGCCTTTGGGGAGGCACCAAGCTCAAAGAAGTACTGGGAAAGCCCATTGAAAGCGAAATTACTGGGGAAAGCTGGGAACTGTCAGGTGTGGAAGGCAACATTTCCGAAGTATCTGAGGGACCCTTGAAGGGTAAGTCTTTGGTTGAACTCATCGAAAGCAATGGAAATGAACTTCTGGGATCTAGGGTGATGGAACATTTTGGGAGTGACTTTCCGATTCTAATTAAGTTTATCGATGCCAAACAAGATTTATCCATTCAATTACATCCGAACGATGCTTTGGCACAAAAGAGACATAATTGTTTCGGAAAAACCGAAATGTGGTATGTTATGGACGCTGATCCAGGGGCGAAGTTGATAGTGGGGTTCAATAAGGATGTTAACAAAGCCGAATATACCGCAAGTCTTGAAGCGGATACACTCTTGGATTTGTTAAACTATGAGGAAGTTGCCAAGGGTGACACTTTTTTCATCAATACCGGAAAAATTCATGCCATAGGAGCCGGAGTGCTGTTGGCCGAGATTCAACAAACATCGGATATTACCTATAGGGTATTTGATTTTAATAGAAAGGATAAGCATGGAAACCTTAGGGAGTTGCATACCGATTTGGCCCTAGATGCCATCGATTACAAAAAAAAGGATGATTTTAAGGTAAGTTATGCCACGCATTCCAATGAGTCCAACGCAATGGTAGAATGTCCTTATTTTAAAACTAACTTTTTGGAACTTACCCAAAATGCACATTTTAGTTTAGAGAAAAATGATTCCTTTACTATTTATATGTGTGTTCAGGGAAGTGCGATTGTTAGGAATGATTTTGGAGAGACATCAATTTCCAAAGGGGAAACAATACTATTGCCTGCGGTGAGCAGTTTTGTGGAAATCGTTTCCCAAGGCGCTAGGTTTTTAGAAGTTACCATTTAATAGTACATTTGAAAAAATTTGGGTATGGCCAGTATTCGTGACTTAAAGAAGGACGTGAATTTCGTTTTGGGGGATATTATTGAAGCAGTCTACATTTGGGAGGCAGGGTCAAATAATAAGAATTCCCAAGAAGGCTCTGCGATTATCGATAGAGCGATTTCAGTTTTTGATGAATTGATGTCACAAATACATCAGAAAGAGGTTACCGACAGAAAATCCCATTTCAAGGAAATCAGGGTCCAACTCGAAAAAAAAGCTACAGAGTTGCTTAAGGAACTGAATAAACTGGCAGACTAGACTTACTTTCCTAAAAACTCTTTAAATTCCTTTCCGTATTTGGAATCCAATACTTCTGGAGTTAGAGCTCCATATACCGAATCAAGATATTTTGGATTAGCCTCTTTGGCTTCTTTTAACATAAGGTAGGGAGTGACAAAAGAGTCCCCATTGTTTAGTCCAAAATTGAGGGTATACCGATAACGACTTAAAATGTTTTTGGCAATCAGTTTTTGAATGGAGTCCAACTGAATTGAATCTGATGCAATTTCCAGTGATGAAGCTTGTTGCGACAACATCAGTTCTTTGATATTGAACTGTGAAATCATGTCGTTATATTCTTCAAGCTTTTCTTGTGATTTAGAGCCCAATACTTTTGGGCCACTGTCAAACGATTTCCATGTTGTATTGATAGTGATGTTCCCAGGTTCCCCAAAAAATGGGATACGGTCATTGACTTCGTTGTTATCCTCCTTATCTAGATAGAGATAGAAAATCTCAGGACTTTCAAGATTATATTCAAAAGCAAAATTTCCATCTCCCTTAATCTCAAGCGAATCAATGGTTATAAGTGTGGTATCCATCGGTTTTTGGAAATATAATACACCTTTTTTTAGGCCTTTGATATTTCCGGAAACCAGCATATTGGGTTCGCTATTACTTCCACAGGCGAATAAGACTATAACAAAGAATAGGGCTAAAAAACGTTTCATCGAATTTTTTTGTTGGGCAAATATGCACATATTTCCTGAGAAAATTAAGTAGTGATTCCCTTTGTAAAATCAATCTAATTCTGTTTTGCCCGAAGCTTTTTAAATAATGTGAGTTATTCCATATCACCTTGGTTAAGGACAAGGAGGTACTCTGGAGGACTCTCAGTGTACGAAAAGAATTTTTCCTTACTCATTGCCAAAAGTAGATTTCGCTTGGCTTCCCGAAGATTGGGTTGAATTTCTAAGGCCTTCTTAAAAGCGACTTTGCCATTTTTGCAATTGCCCATTTTAAGCAAGGATAGGCCTAACAGGTTGAAGGCTTCACTAAAATCCTTTTGAAGTTCTACGGCCCTTTGGGAATGGTACAGGGCTTGAGCAAATCGATTTTGCGAGTAATACTCTTTGCCCAATCTGTAATGGTTAAGTGCGGATGGCGAATTATCCAATTCTTCCCGTAGAACATCGAGTAACGATTTTTTCTCATTGCAGATGTTGAGATATTTCGAGGTCAATTTGTTTTCACCTCTTTCAATGATCAATTTTTCGCAGAGTGCGGAAAGAGCTTCCCAATTTTCCATCCTGTGTAAAACCTCCATCAACAGCTCAATGCTAGGGTAAAATGTGGGAGCCAACTCATGAGATTTAGCTAGTTGTTCTTGAGCCTCAGCATACCTGCTGTTTGCTAAGAGATACTTTCCGTAAGTAAACAGCGAATTGTAATTGTTAGGACTTAGCGAAATCCCTTTTTTGAACTCTTCTTCGGCCCCATGACTATCTCCCAAGACGTTTTTTACGATTCCAAGATTGGAATGTATATGAGGGTGATTGGGAATTATTGCTAAGGCTTTTTCCAGATATTTCTCAGCGTTTTCATAATCTCTCGAATTCATAAGAGCGATTCCGTAGTTCATGAGAGTGTTTCCGTTTTTTGAATTTTTTTGAGCCATCTCATGCCATAAACTGAGCTCATTTCTCCAAATCTGATTTCGCTTTCTAATACCATACACCTGAAAACTCAAGAAAATGAGTAGGAGTATAGCTGTAATACGGTACAAGCCTGTCGCTCTTGGTCTTTGAAGGAGATATTTTTTGATAAAGAACCCAAAACCAGAAATTATGGCGATGGTAAGACCAATATATGGTAAAAGAGGTCTGCTATAGTTTACCGTTCCTATGTTGGGAAGCATGGAAAGGGGTAGAAGCGAGATGAAAAACCAGAGCAAGCCGAAAGACAATAATCGCGTTTCTTTTCGTTTAGAAGCCTTAAAAGCTAAAAACAGAATTCCAGAAATAATACTAAACCCTAAAATAATCCGAGAATCGAAAAACGTTTTAAAGGATTTAGAATCGATTTCGAGCAAGCTACCGAATGGCCAGAAGTAAGCCATAATGTATTGGAGCGCCAAATAGGGTTGGGTAATCCAGTGTTCGTAACGAGCTGAATTTTCAAAATGGAATGCGTCCGGAGCAATTTGAGAATAGAAAATGAGATATCCTAATGTGATTAGGAAGGCTGGCAAGCAAACCAAAAAGGCATCCCGTGTTTTAAGAAGTTCCTTTTTCTGGAATATTCGAAGCAGATACACTTCTTTTTCGAAGAGTAGTATATAAACGAACAAAAGTGGAGCAAACACAAGAGCGGTTTCGTTAGAGAGGAAACCCAACAGTGGAAATAATAAATAGAGTCCAGTCCTTCTCCAAATGTTACTTTGTATAAATACGACAAAGCCGCTCAACACAAAAAATGTTGCTGTAATTTCAGCTCGTTGTGTTATGTAGTTCAGGATTTCTGCATTTGCCTGACATAGACCATAAAGAGCCATACAAACCAGGGCATAATACTTAATGTCTTTGGAAGGATACCATCTGGCCAGTAATCTTTTGACCATAACGAACAGCAACAGACATGTACCTAGGTACACAATGAAAATATGAACTCGGTAGATGTTTACATTGAGCCCATTTCCCAAAGTATAATCCAAAGCATTTTCTAAAGTGGTGAGTGGCCGATAACTTTGGTTTGTATTCAGAGAACTAAGCGTATAGGGGTCTGTTAAAAAGTCGAGTGGTTGGATTTCCCTAATAGCGGCATTGTTTACGATAAGATGGAAATCATCGAAGTGAAAAGAGTTGGAAAAGTGATTGGCATAGGCTATTGTAAGAAGAAGAATCAGACCTAATACCAGAGCTGTAAAAGATTTATCTGCTATGAAACGTTTTATGGGGTTGTCCATGCAAGACCTTCATTTGGCTATCATAAGGAAATGATATCCGGGTTAACATGAAGAAGGTAAAGCGAATGGATTGTATCAGGTCATCCTATTTTAAGAATAGGTGGTTTGAATTGATGAATGAAGAAAATCAATTGAACAGTAATTGTCAGAATCACATTTGAGACGCTACTTCCATAAGGAGGGCACAGATATAAGCACCTGCGGTTCCCACAACGTAGCCAAAAACAGCCAACAAGATGCCAACCGATGTTAATGAGGGATGAAACTCAGCAGCTACCACAGGCGCAGATGCTGCGCCTCCAACATTGGCCTGACTTCCAACAGCAAGAAAAAAGTAGGGAGCCTTAATGAGCTTAGCTACTAAGATGAGTAATCCCGCATGTATCGCAATCCAAATAAGACCTATGGCGATGAGACCTGGATTTTCCAAAACACGCCCTAAATCCATCTTCATACCAATGGTAGCTACTAAAATATAGATGAAAACGCCTCCTATTTTACTGGCACCGGCACCTTCGTAGTTCTTTGCCTTTGTAAAGGAAAGACCAATACCTATCGCTGTGGCAAAAACTACCATCCATAAAAACTTGGAGCCCAAGGAGGATAGAATTTTTTCCTTGTTACGGATGACCTCAAAATTGGCTTCGAGAAATTCTGCAAAATATGTTCCCAAAAGATGGGCGATGCCCACACCGGTGAAAGCATAAAAAAGCATCATCATAAAATCGTGAAGACTGGTGACCCGGGCAATTTTTTCGGTATACTCCGTGACTTTTTGTTTTAAATCCTCGATAGACGAGGTATCGGCCTTTAACCAATTGTCGATTCTCTTGGATTTACCGATTCCCAATAAAATAATGGCCATCCAAAGGTTAGCTACTACTATATCGATTAAAACCATTCCCCCAAATTTCTCTGGATTATATTTAAACACTTCAAGCATCGCTGCTTGATTTGCACCACCACCTATCCAGCTTCCGGCAATTGTGGCCAATCCACGCCAAACAGCGTCAAAGTCGCTTCCTCCTACAGTTTCCGGAGAAAAAATGGAAACAATAAGTATGGCAATGGGTCCGCCAATAATAATACCCACTGTACCCGTTAAAAACATAATAAGGGCTTTTGAACCCAAATTAAAGATGGCCTTCAAGTCGATACTTAAGGTCATTAATATCAATGCTGCAGGCAGAAGATATCTACTGGCAATATAGTAGGTGTTGGAAGCTTCTTCTTGCACAATTCCCAAACTGGCTAAAATAGCAGGTAGTAAGTAACACATTAGCACTGTTGGCACAATGGCATAGAATTTTTTCCAAAATCCTTTTTTAATGGACGACGTATAAAAGACAAAGCCTAGACAAAGACAAAGAAGACCAAAGATAATAGTGTCTTCAGTAAAGGGGAGTTCGTTCATTCCTAGTTGGTTTTTTCAAATATAGAAAAATCGACCAGTTTAAATATTTAACCAATAGGTCAGTCGCAAATTTATGGAACGGTTTCTTGGCATAAAATCTTCAACAAAGTAGTTGTCATTATAAACAATAAATAAATCTGATAATGGAGCAAAACGCCATTGAAGTCTCGAGTTGATGCCCAAATTATCCTGTTGGTTACTATATTGAATGGTGTTCGACCAGAAAATGGACTTACTGAAAGTGATGTTGATCTGCGGGCTCACCAACCAAAGGTCGGCATCCGGAAAGGGGTCCGGCAACTCAATATGGTCATAGTTCAAATTAAGTGATAGAAAAAACTTGGGTTGTAATCTTAGGTTGAAGGAACTTTCGAGCGAAAATCTTGTACCGTTAAAGAAATCCCCATAGCCTGGTTCAATGGAATAGGAAAAAACCTTTCTAGGGTCTGAATCAAAGTTAAACTCAAAACTGGTGTAGTAATAACCGACATCACCCGGTAATTCAACAGCACCATCCGTACCCGTTGGATCAAAAGGCTCATCCAAAAACGTGAACCTATTGAACATTCTTATGCCAAACTGTGACTGGTTTTTGAATTCTGCTCCCCATCGACTGAAAATGGTATAATCCGTATTTTGGTAATCGAACGTTGGCCTCCAGATGAAGTTTGGCGAAAAACGGAATCCATGCGTGTTTATTTTCCCTTTTTTGGGCCAAAAGTTGTACTCTATGAAGGGCCTGGTAATAATTACATCGGTTCTTCGGATAAACCCAAGGTCAGAACGAAAATCGTTCCCTACGTAGGAGTTTCTGAGACCAAAATTTATGTGCCTGGAATTGTAAAAGAGATCGGCACCTGCTGAACTACTTTCATCTCCAATTTCTGGCGCAAAAGATTGGTGGTAAAAGAATTTGCCTACCCATGTGTTATCTGCCGAAGCCAAATTGTAGTCCATACCAACCACCCTGTTGTAGCGGTCTGTGTCCTCCAAGAAATCGTAATCACCAAAGGTTTGTCGGTTAACAAAGATGAAGCTCAGGTTGGAGCGGGAAAACATTTTCTTCTGTAAAGCAAAAACGGTGTTGTTGTTACTGGGAATCTCATTGGCCACATCCTCTTCGGTTTGAAGATTCAAAAAACCCAAACGCCAGTCTTCATCAAGTTTCCCACTAAGGCGAACACCTCCAATAATGCCATTTTCTATGGATTCACCATCAATGTCTTCAGCAATCCCAATACGTCTTGAGAAAAAAGGATTAGCGTCCCTCTCACTACCGAATGTTCCGAAAAGGTCATTGTTGTCTATGAAAAACTGTCGTCTTTCGGGCAGTGATATTTCAAAACGGGTAAGGTTGGTAAAAATATCGTCTACCTGAACGTTGGAAAAATCTGGATTCACGGTAATATCCAGATTAAGACCATTTCCAATGGCCACCTTGGCATCACCACCGACAGCTATACTGGTTTGACTTTCGTTGTTTTCAGAATCATTTTGTGCAAGTCCGTTTATATAGGGTATCAGAGCCAGTGGGGTACGGGATTTTCCCAAAGGTTTTTCAAAGACCATATCGCCCATAAAGGCGAGATTAAATACAAACTGATTTTGGGGTATTTCTGCCCAAGTGCTGGTTTCGTTGGTCTGCATGTCGAATCGGTAGCTATTGAACCGCCATTTGGTCTCTCCTTGTGCAAATTTAAATGAGGTTAAGGGAATCGCCATTTCACAGACATAGCCTT